>NZ_JBJGZX010000002.1:0-239359 GCF_054050735.1 Blastococcus sp. SYSU D00813 | reverse complement strand
GCTGACACTCGCGATATCAATCAACCAAAGGAATCCCAGCACCACGAACCCGAAGATCCGCAGCACCCGGGGTATTACTTGGCACTGACTTTCGGCACGCTGTTGAGTTCTCAAGGAACGGACGCGCTCGTACTCGGCCCTTTTCAGGGATTCGTTCGAGGCGGTGTCCCGACTGTACACCAGGCTCCGCAACAGTGGGCCCGCGGGGGGCGCTTCCGGCGGTTGACCAGGCTGGCGGCCCGGTCCGTTCTCGCTTGGTGCAGAGAGGACAGTACACGCCCTCGGAGGGGTCGTGCACGGGGGGTCCCCGTGGCGCCGCTCACGCTCCCCAGCCGCCGCACGGCACACAACCGGCACCGCCCGCACCAGGGCCGGCGGAGCCGTCCTGCCGACGGCTCAGAGCACGCCGCGGGGGCGGAACTGCACGCTCACCCGCGGGCCCACCGGCTTGGACGTCTTGGGGATGCAGTGTTCCCACGTGCGCTGGCAGGAGCCGCCCATGACGACCAGGTCGCCGTGCCCCACGGGGAAGCGCAGGCTCCGCCCCCCGCCGACCGGCCGCAGCATCAGCGGCCGCGGCGAGCCGAACGACACGATCGCGACCATGGTGTCGGCCGAGCGCGCCCGGCCCAGCCGGTCCCCGTGCCAGGCGACGCTGTCGCGGCCGTCGCGGTACAGGCACATGCCGGCACTCACGAACGGCTCCCCGAGCTCCGGGCCGTAGTGGCGGTTGAGCGCCGTGCGCGCCGCGTCGATCACCGGGTGCGGGAGCGCCTCGCCGGCGCCGTACCAGCGCAGCAGGCGGGGGACCGCCACCTCCCGGTCGTACATCTGCCGCCGGTCGGCCCGCCAGCCGATGTCACCGAGCAGGACCTCGAGCACGCTCTCTGAGCCGGTGAGCCAGCCGGGCAGGTGGTCCACCCACGCGCCGCGGGACAGGGGGTGGCGCTCCACCCGGCCGGCCAGCTCGGTCAGCGCCGGTTCCTCGGCCAGGTCCCACATCGACGGCTGGTGCGCGAGCGACATGGGCAGAGGCTACGCCGGGTTTCGCACAGCTGTTCGAAAACCTGTGGACTCAGGCGGCGAGCGCCAGCGCGAAGGGCAGGACCCGGGAGGCCCCGGCGAGGCGCAGCTCCCGTCCGGCGACCGTCATGGTCCAGCGGGAGTCGGCCAGGTCGTCGACGAGCAGCACCGGCACGGGGCCGAGGGAGTCCAGGCGCTCGCGCAGCTCCGGACCCACGACGATGCGCTGCCAGACGCCGGCCAGGCGGAAGGCGCTGTTCCCCCCGGGCCCGCCGGTCGGCCCGCCGTGCGCCAGGGACAGCTCACCGAGGTACGGCAGGCGCCCCAGCCGGGCCAGGCCCTCGGCGAGGCCCGTCACCAGCCGCGGGCGGCGTCGGGAGGGGACCGCCACGACGGCCGCCGGCCGCTCGGCCCAGTCCCAGGCCCCGAGCACCCGGGCGCACGCGCGGAGGAGCTCGTCGTCCGGCGGGACGTCGGTGACCGACCGCTGCACCGGCACGTCGAAGGCCGCGTCCGGGTCCTCCTCGATGCCGGGCGCCTCGAGGTCGAGCGTCACGGTGCCGCCCACGCCGTCGTCCCCGAGCAGCGTGCGCAGCCGCTGCCCCCAGCCGAGGTCGGTGAGGCGGGCGACCGCCCGACCGGGGTCGAGCTGCTCGGCGGGGGCGATCTTGCCCTTGACCGACACCCCGAGCCGGTCGGCGCCGGTCGGCCACTGGGCGCGCGGGGGGAGCTCGACACCCGGCCGGTCGAGCGCGGCCGAGGCGGCGTCGGCCGCGCCTGCCGGGATCTCGGTCGGGTACCAGGGGCCGGCGCAGACGTCGCAGCGACCGCAGGGGGCGGCGGTCGGGTCGTCGAGGGCCTCCTGCAGGAAGGCCATCCGGCACCGGGCCTCGTCGACCGGACGGGCGTAGGTGATCATCGCCCGCTGCTCGGCCTCACGGGTGCGCGCGACGCGGCCGTAGCGGTCGGCGTCGTACACCCACGGCCGGCCGGTGGACCGCCAGCCGCCCTGCACCCGCTCCACCGCGCCGTCGACGGCGAGCACCTTGAGCAGCAGCTCCAGCCGGGACCGGCGGACGTCGGCCACCGTCTCCAGCCGGGCCACCGACCACGCCTGGCCGTCGGCCATCGCGGAGAGGACGGCAGCCGCGTGGTCCTCCCGCGGCATCGACGAGGTGGCGAACCACTGCCAGATCGCGAGGTCCTCCGGCCCGGGGAGCAGCAGCACGTCGGCGTGCTCGACGGCGCGGCCGGCGCGACCGACCTGCTGGTAGTAGCTGACCGGCGACGACGGCGCGCCCAGGTGGACGACGAAGCCGAGGTCGGGCTTGTCGAAGCCCATGCCCAGCGCCGAGGTGGCGACCAGCGCCTTGACCCGGTTCTCCCGCAGCGCCTCCTCGGCGTCCTTGCGGTCGGCGTCGTCCAGCCGGCCGGTGTAGGCGCGCACCTCGTGCCCGGCGTCGCGCAGCAGCGCCGCCGTCTCCTCCGCGGCGGCGACGGTCAGCGTGTAGACGATCCCGCTGCCCGGGAGGTCACCGAGGTGGGCGGCCAGCCAGGCGAGGCGGGCGCGGTCGGTGGGCAGCCGCAGCACGCCCAGGCGCAGCGAGTCACGCGCCAGCGGCCCGCGGACCGTGGTCACCTCGACGCCACCGGCGCCCAGCTGCTCGGCGACGTCGTCGACCACCCGCTCGTTGGCCGTGGCGGTGGTCGCCAGGACCGGCGTGCCGGCGGGCAGCGTGCCCAGCAGGTCGCGGATGCGGCGGTAGTCGGGCCGGAAGTCGTGGCCCCAGTCGGAGACGCAGTGCGCCTCGTCGACCACGAGCAGGCCGCAGCGGGCGACGAGGCCGGGCAGCTGCTCCTCCCGGAAACGGGGGTTGGTGAGCCGCTCCGGGGAGACCAGGAGGACGTCGACCTCGTCGGCGGCCAGGCGGGCGGCGACGTCGTCCCACTCGGTGACGTTGGAGCTGGAGATCTCCACGGCCCGGATGCCCGCCCGCGCGGCCGCCGCCACCTGGTCGCGCATCAGCGCGAGCAGCGGGCTGACCAGCAGCGTGGGGCCGGCGCCACGGCGGCGCAGCAGGGCGGTGGAGACGAAGTAGACCGCCGACTTCCCCCAGCCGGTGCGCTGCACGACCAGCGCCCGCTGCGAGCGGTCGACCAGCGCGGCCACCGCGGCGTCCTGCCCCTCGCGGAACTCCGCGTCGGGCCGGCCGGTGAGCTCGCGGAGGATCTCGAGCGCCTCGGCGGCCGTGTCGGACGTCGGCAGGGCGGTGGTCATGCGCCCGACAGTAGGCACCGCCGCCGACATCCCGCGGCGCCGCCGTGGACGGCGGCGGGAGAGGATGGAGCGCGATGCCGCCTCGTGAGGACCAGACGCCGCCGCCGGACAACCACGTCCACACCGGGTGGTCGTGGGACACCGCGACCACCTCGACGATGGCCGCCGCGTGCGAGCGGGCCGTCGCGCTCGGGCTCCCGGCGATCGCCTTCACCGAGCACCTGGACTTCACCGTCTGGGACCCCGACGACCGCGCCACCGACGAGGGCCTGGTCGAGCGGCACGCCAGCCGGCACGCGGAGATCGACGTCGAGGGCTACTTCGCCGAGCTCGAGGAGGTGCGCGACCGCTTCCCGCAGCTGCGCATCTGGTCCGGCGTCGAGGCGGGGGAGCCGCACCTGTTCTCCGCGAGCATCGCCGCCCACCTCCGGCGCGGGCCGGTCGACCGCGTCCTGGGCTCGCTGCACTCCCTGCCGCAGGGCACCCGCCTCTACGGCGTCGGCCACCTGCTGTGGGAGGACGCCGACGGCACCATGCGGCGCTACCTCGCCGAGGTCGTCGACATGATCGACAGCAGCGACGTCTTCCAGGTGCTCGCGCACGTGGACTTCCCCCGGCGGTACTGGCCCGGGGGCACGCACCGGTACGTGGAGAAGGACTACGAGGAGGAGTACCGGGCGGTGTTCCGCGCCCTGGCGCGCACCGGCCGGGCCCTCGAGGTCAACACCAGCAGCCCGCTGGCGTCGGTCGACCAGGTGCGCTGGTTCCGGGAGGAGGGCGGGGAGGCGATCAGCTTCGGCAGCGACGCCCACCAGCCCGGCGCGGTGGGTCAGCGGTTCGACCTGGCGGTGGACGTCGTCGAGGCGGCCGGCTTCCGCCGGGGCCGCGACCCGTTCGACTTCTGGCGGCGCTAGCCCCCGTCGGCGAGCCGGTCCAGCGCCGCCTTCCACATCCGCGGGAACGCCACCGGCCCGAGCACACGCTGCAGCCCCAGGACGGCCCGGCCGCGCAGCCCCCGCCCGCCGGAGTGGCGCATCGTGACCTCGAGGCGGCTGCCGCCGCCGTCCCTCGGGCTGATCCGCACCTCGCCGGTGCCGCGGTCGCAGTGGTCGCTCTCCAGCAGCGTCCAGGTGACGCGGTCGGGCGTCGGCCACTCGTAGCGCAGCAGCACCCACAGCCGCACGCCGGCGCTGCCCTCCTTCAGGACGGCCCACCCCGGGCCGTGGTCGCGCACCTCGTACTTGGCCGGGTCGAGCGTCCGCGACCAGATCTCCAGCCGGCGGTCGCCGACGACGGTGAGCGCGTCCAGGACCTGCTCGGGGCCGGCGCGGGTGTCGAGACCGAAGCGGACCAGCACGGGGACCTCCTCCGGGGAGGACGCCGATCGTGCTCGCCCGGACGTCGCCGGCGACAGGGTCGATCGGCACGAGGTACTTCACCGCTAAGCAACTCCTCGCTAGGGTCGCCGGGGTGACCCTCCCCCGCCGTGCCGTGGTCGCACTCGGCGGCAACGCGATGACCGGCCCCGACGGGTCGGCCACCCCCGGCGCCCAGCGCGCGGCCCTGGCGGTGGCTGCCGGGCACGTCGCCGAGCTGGTCGCCGCCGGGGTCGAGGTGGTGCTCACCCACGGCAACGGCCCGCAGGTGGGCAACCTGCTGGTGAAGAACGAGCTGGCCGCGCACGAGGTCCCGCCCGTGCCGCTGGACTGGAACGTCGCCCAGACCCAGGCGACCATCGGCTTCACCCTCGCCGACGAGCTCGACGCCGCCCTCGCCGCGCGCGGCCTGCCGCAGCGCACCGCCGCCCTGGTCACCCGCACGCTGGTCGACGCCGCCGACCCCGGCTTCGCCACGCCGTCCAAGCCGGTCGGCCGCTTCCTCCCCCGCGAGCAGGCCGAGCGCTTCATCGCCCTCGGGCAGACGTGGGAGGACCGCGGCCCGCGCGGCTGGCGCCGGGTGGTCGCCTCTCCGGAGCCGCTGTCGGTCGTCGACTCCGCGGCGATCCACGCGCTGGCCGGGGCGGGCTTCGTCGTCGTCTGCGCCGGCGGTGGCGGGATCCCGGTCGCCGACGACGGCGTCGATCACCCCACCCACCCCGCGCTGCGCGGCGTCGAGGCGGTCATCGACAAGGACCTGACGGCGGCGGTCCTGGCCCGCGACGTCGCCGCCGACGCGCTGGTGCTGGCCACCGACGTCCCGAACGTCATGGTCGGCTTCGGCACCCCGGACGCCCGCGCGCTGGGCCGGGTCACCCCTGCCGAGCTGCGCGCGCACGCCGCGGCCGGCGAGTTCGCCCGCGGCAGCATGGCCCCGAAGGTCGAGGCCGTCCTGCGCTTCGTGGCCGGTGGCGGCAGCCGCGCCGTCGTCACCTCGCTCGAGCACATCACCGACGCCGTCACCGCGGACGACGTCGGCACCGTCCTGACCGACCACTGAGAAGAGGAAGCACGTGCCCGCACCGATCGAGGTCCGCAAGGTCCCCCTGCACAACGTCAGCGACGCCTCGGAGCTGGCCAAGCTCATCGACGAGGGCTTCATGGAGGCCGACCGCGTCGTCGCCGTGATCGGCAAGACCGAGGGCAACGGCGGCGTCAACGACTACACCCGGATCATCGCCGACCGCGCGTTCCGCGAGGTGCTGCTCGAGAAGGGCAGCCGCTCCAAGGAGGAGGTCGGCGAGATCCCGATCGTGTGGTCGGGCGGGACGGACGGCGTCATCAGCCCGCACGCGACCATCTTCGCCACGCTGCCCGAGGACGCCGTGGAGAAGACCGACGAGCCGCGGCTGACCGTCGGCTACGCGATGAGCGACGTGCTGCTGCCCGAGGACATCGGCCGCATCGCCATGGTCGAGAAGGTGGCCGAGGGCGTGAAGCGGGCGATGGAGGCCGCCGGCATCACCGACCCGGCCGACGTCCACTACGTGCAGACGAAGACGCCGCTGCTGACCATCGAGACCATCCGCGACGCCAAGAGCCGCGGCAAGGACACGTACTACGACGAGCCGCACGGCTCGATGGACCTCTCCAACGGCACCACCGCCCTGGGCATCGCCGTCGCGCTCGGCGAGATCGAGATGCCGAAGCAGGAGCAGGTCATGCGCGACCTGTCCCTGTACAGCGCGGTGGCCTCCTGCTCGTCGGGCGTGGAGCTGGACCGGGCGCAGATCGTCGTCGTCGGCAACGCCCGCGGGCACGGCGGCGCCTACCGGATCGGCCACTCGGTCATGAAGGACGCCCTGGACCAGGACGGGATCTGGGACGCCATCCGCCAGGCCGGGCTCGACCTGCCCGAGCGGCCGCACGTCAGCGACCTGGGCGACCGGCTGGTCAACGTCTTCCTCAAGTGCGAGGCCGACCCGACCGGCTACGTGCGCGGCCGGCGCAACGCGATGCTCGACGACTCCGACGTCTTCTGGCACCGGCAGATCAAGGCGACCGTCGGCGGTGTCGCGGCGTCGGTGACCGGCGACCCGGCGGTGTTCGTGTCGGTGGCCGCGGTGCACCAGGGCCCCTCCGGCGGCGGCCCGGTCGCCGCGATCGTCAAGGCGTAACGCCCCCCGCCGTGATCATGGGCTTGTTGCCGCAGACACGCGCAGACACGCCGGTCGGAGCGGCAGCAAGCCCATGATCGCGGGCGGAAGGGTGGCTCAGGGCAGGATCGAGTCGACGTAGCCGCCGTCGACCCGCAGCGCGCCGCCCGTCGTGGCCGAGGCGAGCGGTGAGGCGAGGTAGACGCACATGTGGGCGATCTCCTCCGGCTCGATCAGCCGCTGCAGCAGCGAGTTCGGCCGGTGGCGGAGCATGAACTCCCGCTGCGCCTCCTCCCACGGCAGGTCGTCGCCGACGAGGGACCGCACGAAGTCCTCGACGCCGCCGGTGTGCGTCGGCCCGGCGATCACCGAGTTGACGGTGACGCCGGAGCCCGCGGCCTCCTTGGCGAAACCGCGCGAGACCGCGAGCAGGGCGGTCTTCGAGACGCCGTAGTGGACCATCTCGGCCGGGATCGCGACGGCGGAGTCGCTGGCGATGTACTGCACCCGGCCCCAGCCGCGGTCGCGCATGCCGGGCAGGTAGGCGCGGGTGAGGCGGACGGCGGTCAACACGTTCGTCTCGAAGTAGCGGCGCCACTCGTCGTCGGTGATCTCCAGGGCCGGCCGGGCGCCGAAGACCCCGAGGTTGTTGACCAGGACGTCGGCCTCGGGCACGGCCTCCAGGAGGGCCGCCGTCCCGTCGTCGGTGGTGACGTCGCCGGCGACCGTGCGCACCTCCGCGTCCGGCACCTCCTCGCCGACCCCGGCCGCGGCCCGCTCGAGCCTCCCGGCGTCCCGTCCGGTCAGGACGACGGCGGCGCCGGCCCGGGCCAGGCCGGTGGCGATGGCCAGGCCGATGCCCTGCGACGAGCCGGTGACGACGGCGGTGCGGCCGCTGAGGTCGATGTGCACGGGTGCCTCCTCGGGTGGGTGCTGCGCTCCCCGGGGGCAAGGCGGCCGCCGGCGGGGGTGTTCCCGCCGGCGGCACCGGCACTCAGCGGGCGAACCAGCTGTCCGGCGGCAGGTCGGCCGGGCGTGGCGGCTCGGGCTCGTCCCCGAGCGGCTGCCACGGCCAGAGCACCAGCGCGGACTCGCCGGCCCGGCGGATCGCCGTCCCGTCGAGCTCGACGGACGTCTCCGGCACGCCCAGCTCGGGGCAGCGGACGACCAGGCGCAGGGGCCCCTCCGGCGGCAGCGGACTGAGCCACCACGACTGGTCGACCGAGCTCTCGCCACCGCTGCCGCCGCCCGGGTGGAACACGACGTCGCCGGCGACGTCCGGGAAGCCGGCGCTGGAGGCCCGGGAGCCGTCGGCGAACTCGACCCCGAGCAGGAAGCTCGGAGCGCCTCCGCGGTGGGCCCAGAAGACGTCGTTCAGGGTCTGCGTCCCCAGTCCGGGGGCGCCCCGCCGGGCACGCACCGCGAGGTCGAAGGAGACGCCGGTCGTGTACGCCTGCAGGCCGAGCAGCGCCACGGCCAGGTCGGCCGTCCGTGCCAGCAGGAGGTTCTGCGGCACCGCGACCGGCACCTCGTTCTCCGGGGCGCTCATGCGCCGGAGGAGCTCCGGGTCGGGTCCCTCGCCGGAGGAGGCTGCGGTCCACACGGGCCGCAGCCTCCCGGCCACGCGGGCGCGCGGCAACCGGGTTCCGGGCTCCTCGCGCGTCGGGCGACGGTGGCCGAGAGGCTCACCGGGACGTCGCCGCGGGTCGCGTCGGAGCGCGGGCGGACCTGGCAGGGGGCCTCCACGAGCTCTCCGGCGGCGGCCTGGTCGACGCCGCCTGGGCGCGGCCCCCTCCCACCGTGGGCGGCCGCGCCACCCGACCGGGTGTCACCCGGTCGGGTGACGGGCGTGCGCCGCGGAGTGCCTGCTCAGAGGGCCGGTCACCCGTCCGAGGAACCAAACCGCCCGTTTGGGTGATCGGGGTCACGGGTACCGCGGGGCTTCCACGGGGGCCCGACCTGACGGCCGAGCGAGTGGAAGAACGACGTGTCCGAGAACGGATCACGCGGGGGGACGACCGGCGGCCTCGTCGGTGCGGTGCGGGCTGCGCTCGAGCAGTTCGCCGACCTCACCGGCCTGGACCCGGCCGGCGCGACCGGTGTGCGCCGGGACGGCGACGGGTGGTCGGTGCTCGTCGACGTGGTGGAGATGGAGCGCATCCCGTCCACGACGAGCGTCATGGCCACCTACCGGGTCGACATGGACGGCTCCGGCAACCTGGCGGGCTACGAGCGGTTGCGGCGCTTCACCCGCGGGTCGGTGGACGCCACGTGAGCGCCGAGCCCGTCCTGCGCCGCACCTCCGCTCCCGCCCTCGGGGGCGGCGGCGCCCTGGGCCGCCAGCCGGACTCCCTGGCCGACGTCCTCGAGCGGGTGCTGGACAAGGGCATCGTGATCGCCGGGGACATCGTGGTGAACGTCCTCGACATCGAGCTGCTGACCCTCAAGCTGCGGCTGTTCGTCTCCTCCGCCGAGACCGCTCGCGAGATGGGCCTGGACTGGTGGTCCCACGACCCCTTCTTCTCCGGCCGGCGGGACGAGGCCACCGCCGGGAACGGCGCGGGCGACGGCGGGACGGACGGCGCGGAGCTGCGCGCCCTGCGGGAGCGGGTCGCCGAGCTGGAGGAGCTGGTGCGCCGCGCCGGCCTGCCCGCCGGGCGGGAGGACCGCTCGTGACCGGGGACGACGGCGTGGCGCGGCTGGTGCGCTCCGCGGCCCCCGCGGTCCTGGCGGAGGCGATGACCCGCGCCCGCGAGCTGGCCGTGGCCCGGCTCGCCGACCGCCTGGCCGACGCCCTGGTGGCCGAGGCGCTCGCCGCCCCGGCCGCGCCGACCGCGCCGGCGCCCGTGCGGCCGAGCCCGGCCCGGCCCGAGCCGGCACCGCCCGCGGCCGCGACGCCGGCTCCCGCCGCGGCCGGGACGGAGGCTCCCGCCTCCGCCCTCTACGCCTACGCGATCACCCGCGCCGGCGCGCCCGTGCCCGACGCCGAGCCGCTGGCCGGTGGCGGCGTCCTGGCGCAGGTGGCCGACGGCGACCTCGCGCTGCTGGTCAGTCCCGTGGAGCCGGCCCGGCTGCGGGTCGACCAGGACGACCTCAGCGAGACGGGTCCGCTGGCGACGCTGGTCCGCGGGCACGACGCCGTGCTCACCGCCGCAGCGGCGACCGGACCGGTGCTGCCCCTGCGGTTCGGCACCGTGGTGCCGGACGAGGACGCCGCGCGCCGCCTGCTGCGCCGGCACGGGACCTCGGCCCGGGAGCAGCTCGACCGGATCGGCGACGCCCGGGAGTGGGGTGTGCGGCTGGTGCGCTCGCTGGCCGAGCCGGTGCCCGCGGCCGGCGGGAGCGAGGTGAGCGGCACCGAGTTCCTCGCCCGCCGCCGGCAGGCGCTGACCGAGGCCGAGGAGGCCGGCGCGGCGGCCGAACGGGCCAGCCGCCGGCTGGAGGAGGCGCTCGCGCCGCTCACCCGCGCGAGCCTGCGCCGCGGCGGGGCACCCGGCTCCTCCCTGCTCCTCGACCTCGCCTACCTGGTGGACCCCGACCGCGAGGCCGAGCTCACCGCGGCGCTCGAGCGGCTCGCCGCCGAGGAGGCCGGCAACGGGCTCGCCCTCGAGCTGACCGGCCCCTGGCCGCCGTACTCCTTCGCCAGCCTGGAGGAGGGAGGCCCCGGTGGACCGTGACCGGCCCGGGATCCTCGGCGGCGACCGCCGCGGCACCAGCCTGGTCGAGCTGCTCGACCGGGTGGTCGCCCGCGGCGCCTACGTCGGCGGTGACGTCGTCATCGGGCTGGCCGGCATCGACCTGGTCCGGCTGGACCTGCGGCTGCTGCTCACCTCGGTGGGCGGCCCGGACCGGGAGACGGCGCCGTGAGCGGCCCGCTGCGGCCCGCCGCGACCGGCCCCCGCCGCCTGGAGGGCTCCGGCGAGGACGTCGGCCGCGGCCTGGGCCGGCTGGTGGTGACCCTCCTCGACGTCGTCCGGCAGGTCGTCGAGCGGCAGGCGCTGCGCCGCGTGGACGCCGGCGACCTGGACGCCGAGCAGGTCGAGCGCCTCGGCCAGGCCCTCATGCAGCTGGAGGTCACCTTCGACGAGCTGATCGAGCACTTCGGCGTCGAGCCCAACGACGTCTACCTGCCCATCGACCTGGACGCCCTCGTCCGACCGTCCGCCACACCCACCTGGAGGACCCCATGACCATGGCCAGCGTCAACCGCGCCCCCCGGCCCAGCAGCCTGGCCGACGTCCTCGACGTCGTGCTGGACAAGGGCATCGTCATCGACGCCTACGTCCGCGTGGCGCTCGTCGGCATCGAGCTGCTCACCATCGACGCGCGCATCGTCATCGCCAGCGTCGACACCTACCTGCGCTTCGCCGAGGCCGTGAACCGGCTGGACCTGCAGCCGCAGGACCAGGTCGCCGGCCTCCCCGGGCTGATCCGCGAGGTCACCCAGGGCGGTAGCAAGGCCAAGACCAAGGGCGCGCTGTCCGGCGCCCGGGAGACCGCCTCGGACGTGCTCGGCTCCATCACCGGCCGCGACCGGGACGACGACGGGGACGGCGACGGTCGCCGCAAGGAGCGGTCCGCTCCCTCCGGCCGCCGCGCACCGCAGCGGGGCTGACCGGTGCTCCTCGTCCACGGCGTGCTGCGCGGCCCCGACGCCGGGGCGGTCGCCCGGGTGTCCGGGCCGCCGTCCCTCGCGGGGGTACGTGCGGTGGCCGAGGGCCCGCTGGCGGCCGTCGTCTCCGAGGCCCCCGGCGGGGACCTCACCGAGGACGACGCCGTCGCGCACCTGGACCTGCTCGTCGCGCTGGTCGCCGACGTGCCGGTGCTGCCGCTGGCCCTGGGCACGGTCGCGCCCGACGAGGACGCCGTCCGGACCGACGTCCTGGCGGCGTCCGCCGAGGACCTCGCCGCGCGGCTGGACGCCGTCGCGGACCTGGTCGAGCTGCGGCTGGACCTGGAGTTCGACACCGACGCCACGGTGGCCGCCATCGCCCGGCGGGACCCGCGGGTGCTGGCCTCGGCAGAGCGCAGCCGGGCCCCCGGCGCGGGCACCGCGGACCGGATGGCGCTCGGCGAGGCCGTCGCCGTCCGCGTCGCCGCCGAGCACACCGACCTCGCCGCCGGGTGGACGGCCGCGCTCGCCGCCGTGGCCGAGCTCGGCACCGTGCTGCACGAGGACGAGCAGCGGCACCGCAGCGCCTACCTGGTGCGGCGGGACCGGCTCGCCGAGGCCGACGCCGTGGTCGCGGACCTGCGGGCGGAGATCGGGGACCGCGCCGGCGTCGAGTACGTGGGCCCGCTGCCCGTCTACAGCTTCCTGGACCAGGTGAGCGCACCCGCGGCGCCGGTCCCGACCTCTCGCTGGGGGTGGTGAACGAGGGGGGCCCAACACCCGTCGGAACGGGGCCGGCGTGGAGCACGTGAGCACTGAGCCGTGAACGGGGGCGATCCCCCCGACCCGAGAATGGGGAGACCTGTGACCGAGAGTCAAACCAACCCAGCCATGTTGAAGCTCGGCGCCGTCGCCGTCGGCGGTTACGTCCTCGGACGTCTGAAGAAGGGCCGGGCCGCCGTGAGCCTGGCGCTGTGGCTCGCCGGCAAGCGTTCCGGCATCGACCCGAAGAACATGCTGCGCGAGGGCCTGTTCGCCCTGGCGAACAGCAACGAGGGCAAGGAACTGATCACCCAGCTGCGCGGCCCGCTGCTGCAGGCCGGCAAGACCGCCGCCTCGGCGACCTGGGAGGCGCAGCTCACCGCGCTGACCAAGGCGCTGCAGGAGCGGACCACCGCGCTCACCGAGGGCGCGGGCAAGGCCGCCGGTGCGGCGACCGACGGCGCCGGCAAGGCCGCCGACACCGCGGGCGACGCCGCGTCCGGCGCGGCCGACACCGCCTCGGACACCGCCGGGCAGGCCACGTCCGCGGCGACCGGCACCACGGGCCGCATCACCAAGGCGGTCCGGGCGCTCACCGGCCAGGGCGGCGGTGGCGCCGAGGAGACCAACGGCGACGGCGACCGCGAGCAGGACGCCGACGGGGACGGCGGCGACCGCGAACAGGAGGTCGCGGCCAACGGCGGCGCCCCCTCGGGCAAGGCCAAGAAGGGCAAGAAGGGCAAGGGGAAGAAGGAGAAGCGGTCCGGCGGCGGGGAGCGGCCCGAGGCCGGGGGCCGGGCGGCGGCGCTCGCCGGCGGGCCGGGCGCGGTGACCAGCCGGGTCGACGAGGACGAGGACGAGGACGAGGACACCGACCAGGACACCGACCAGGACACCGACCAGGACCGCGCAGAGACCGAGGAGCCGGAGGACACCGCCACCGGCGCCGAGGACACCGGAGATACCGAGGACACCGACGAGGAGGAGCCCGAGGGCGACGAGGCCGAGGCCGAGGACCTGGAGGGTGACGAGTCGGAGGAGGACGAGTCGGAGGAGGACGAGGAGCCCGAGGGCGACGAGGCCGAGGCCGACGACCTGGAGGAGGACGCCGACGAGGACGAGTCCGACGAGGACGAGGACTCGGCGGAGGCCGACACGGACGAGTACGAGGACGACGAGGACGAGGACGACGAGTCCGACAGCGCCGAGTACGAGGACGAGGAGGACGAGGACTCGGACACCGACGCCGAGGACGAGGCCGAGGACCTCGAGGACGAGGACGACACCGACGACCTCGAGGACGAGGCCGACGACGAGGACGAGGACGAGGACGACGAGTCCGACAGCGCCGAGTACGAGGACGAGGAGGACGAGGACGACGCGGCGGAGGACGACTCCGACGCGGCCGTGGCCGAGGACGAGGGCGAGGGCGACGAGGCCGTGTCCGAGGACTCCGAGGACTCCGAGGACGAGGACGAGGACGCCGAGGACGCCGAGGCCGACGCCGGAGCCGACGTGGCCGAGACCGGCACCGGCGAGGACGAGGAGGACACCGACACCGACACCGGCGGGGACCAGCCGCCGCCGGCCCAGGACGTCGTCGACCCGGAGCGGGCTCCCGAGCCCAAGCCGGTCGAGGAGGCCACTCCCCTCGACGTCCCGGACCGCAAGCGGCGGCCCCGCAAGACCGCGGCCGCGCGGTCGGAGTCGGGATCGGACGCACGACCGGACGCCGGGTCGGGCGGGGAGAAGCCCCGGAAGCGGAGCCGGGCCGCCCAGAGCGGCGGTGGTGACACCGAGGCCCCGCCCGAGGGCGCTCCCGCACCCCGCAAGGCCGCCCGCCGTACGAAGCCGGAGGGCCGCGCACCCAGCCGCCCCCGCCGCCAGGAAGGAGCCCGGGCATGACCAGCACCGAAGAGCGCAGCAGCAGTGGAGGCGGAGGGGGCGGCCTGCTCGGCGCCCTGAAGAACAACCCCGCCGTCTCCCAGCTCGGCGACGCGGCCAAGGAGTACGCCCGCGCCCGCGGCGCCGACGCGGCCAAGAAGATCGGCGGCAAGCTGACCGGCGTCACCGGCTCCCTGACGGACAAGGCCGAGGGCGGTGGCTTCAAGGCCGCCGCCGTCACCAAGGCCGTCCAGAAGGTCGCCGAGGGGGAGAGCCCGGTCAAGGCCGCGTTCTCCGGCGTCGGCGCCGGCATCAAGGAGAAGGTGAAGAGCGCCTTCGGCAAGGGCGGCGGAGGCGGCGGCAACAAGAAGTTCGTGAACATCATCGAGGACATCACCGTCGGCGTCCCCGTCGACGTGGCCTACGACCAGTGGACCCAGTTCCAGGAGTTCGCGACCTTCACGAAGGGCGTCGAGTCGGTCGACCAGGCCGACGAGGTGACCACCAACTGGAAGGTCAAGGTCGCCAAGTCCCGGCGGTCCTGGCAGGCCAAGGTCACCGAGCAGGTGCCCGACCGGCGGATCGTGTGGACCACCGAGGGGGCCAAGGGGACGACCAAGGGCGTCGTCACCTTCCACCCGCTGGCCGACGACCTGACCCAGATCCTGCTGGTGATGGAGTACTACCCGAAGGGCCTGTTCGAGAAGACTGGCAACATCTGGCGGGCCCAGGGCCGGCGGGCGCGGCTGGACCTCAAGCACTTCCGCCGCTTCGTCATGTTCCGCAACGAGGCCACCGGCAGCTGGCGGGGCGAGATCCGCGACGGCGAGGTGGTCCGCGGCCCGGACGAGGGCGAGGACGACCGGCGGTCGTTCGCGTCGGAGGGCACCGAGGAGGTCACCGGGGCCGAGGACTCCGCCGACGAGTCGGCCGAGGACGAGGACGAGGGCTACGACGACGAGTCCGCCGAGGACGAGGACTACGACGAGGAGGACGAGGGCTACGACGACGAGTCCGCCGAGGACGAGGACTACGACGAGGAGGACGAGGACGACTCCGGGGACGGCGACGCCGGCTACGAGGAGCAGATCGCCGAGACCGAGGAGCCCGAGGAGGAGCCGGCCCGGCCGGCCCGCCGCCGGCGGCGCGAGCCGGTCGGCGCCCGCTGAGGGGAGGAGCACCGTGGCACAGACCGACGAACGACGTCTCCCGGCACCACTCGTGGAGGCGGCGGTGTCCCTGGACGTGCGGGAGGAGGTCCTCGACGTCCTGCTCGAGAAGATCGAGAACGACCGGTTCCCGTCGGCGACGATGATGGACGACGTCGAGGCGCTGCTGCCGCCGTGGCGCCGTCAGGAGTACGCCGAGATCCTGCTCGACAAGATCCGCGCCGACCGGTTCCCCAGCCGTTCGCTGATCCAGCGGGTGGTGCGGCTGTCCAGCTGATCCGGGACGAGGTCTGCACTCTCGTCGGCATCGAGGGCTGATGCCGGCGAGAGTGCCGATCCCGGCGGGGGGAGCGAGCGGCGGTCAGCGGGAGTAGTACTCCACGACCAGCTGCTCCTCGCACACGACCGGGACCTCCTCGCGGGCCGGCGTCCGCTCGACCCGGCAGACCAGGTCGGCCAGCCGCACCTCGAGGTAGGCCGGCGGGGTCGCGTGCGCGCCCGAGGCCGCGACCTGGAACGGCTCCTTGGCGCGCGACCGCTCGGTGATCTGCACGAAGTCGCCCGGCCTGAGCCGGTAGGAGGGCCGGTCCACCCGGCGGCCGTTGACGAGGACGTGCTGGTGGGTGACGAACTGCCGCGCCTGGTAGATCGTGCGGGCGAAGCCGGCGCGGAGCACGGTCGCGTCCAGCCGGGACTCGAGGTCCTGGATCAGCGCCTCGCCGGTCTTGCCGCCGGCGCGCCTGGCCCGGTCGAACGCCCGCCGCAGCTGCGCCTCGCTGATGTCGTACTGCGCGCGCAGCCGCTGCTTCTCCAGCAGCCGGGTCGAGTAGTCGCTGGCCTGCTTGCGCTTGCGGCCGTGCTCGCCGGGCGGGTACGGCCGGCGCTCGAAGTACTGGACGGCCTTGGGGGTGAGCGGCAGCCCGAGCCGGCGGCTGAGCCGGACCTTGGGGCGAGGTGTGTTCACGGGACCTCCGGTTTGGTTAGGCTCACCTTACTACTGGTCGACAGTCGCGAGGGAAGCCATGGACGCACGCCAACCGACCCGGACCCCGCGCCGGGGCACCGACGCCCCGGGCCCGGCCGAGCGCGCCCGCACGGTGGCGACCTGCGCCGCGGCCTGGGTGCACACGCTCGGGCAGGGGACGGCGCCGCTGCTGGCCGCGACGACGACGGCGAGCGGTGAGGTGCTGCTGGTCGTCCCGCGCTCGGGCGGCCTGGCCGAGGCCGTGCGGCGCTCTCCCCTCGGCGACCTGCCGGCCCGGCTCACCGTCACGCGCCGCTCGCCGCTCCCGCTGCGCGACCCCGTGCGCGGCCAGCTGGAGCTGGTCGGCTGGCTGACGCCGGTCGCACCCCCGGTCGAGGCGGCGCTCGTCCTCGACTTCGCCGAGGCCTGCCCGGCCGACGTCCTCCTCGACGTCGGGCTGACGGCGACGCTGCTGCGGCTCGACGTGGCCGAGGTGCTGCTCGAGGAGGGCGGCAGCTGCACGCCGATCGAGCCGGAGGACTTCGCCGACGCCCGTCCCGACCCGCTGGCCGCCGACGAGGTCGACCTGCTCGGCGAGCACGCCCGCGTCCTGGCCGAGCTCTGCGCGCGGGTCCGGCTGTGGGCCGGGGTGGACGACGGTGTGCACCTGCTCGGCGTCGACCGGTTCGGCGTCCTGTTCCGGGTCGAGTGCCCGGCGTCCCGTTACGACCTGCGCGTCCCCTTCCCCGGCCCCGTCGCCGACCGGGCGGCGTTCGGGGCGGCGCTGGCCGAGCTGCTGGCCTGCGCCCGCGCCTGAGTCCTCCGCGGCCGGGCGGCCGCTACGCTCCTCGACGGCGAGCTCGAACCCCGCGGCCGCTCGATCGGCCGGAGAGAGGCGTGGCGGTGAAGAGCTCGAGCCCGCGCAGCCACGCCCTCCCCCTGGGGACGCTGGCGGCCGTCGCGGCCACCGACGTCCTCCTCGGCCGCGACCAGGTGCTCATCAGCCTGGTGGCGATCGCGCCGATGGTCGCCGCGGTCCTGCTCGGCCGCCGGGCCACCGCCGCCTACGCGGTCCTCGCGGTGGTCACCGCGGCCCTGCTCGGCATCTACGACCAGCAGTACACGCCCGAGACCGTCCCCGCCCAGATCGCCCGCATCGTCGGTGTCGCCGTCGGCGGGGTGGTGGCGCTGGCGGCCTGCACGATCCGCCAGCGCCGCGAGCAGCAGGTGCTGCGCATGACCGCCCAGGCCGCGGCCGACCGCGCGCGCGTCACCGTGGCCGAGGCGATGCAGCGCAGCCTGCTCGCCGACCTGCCGCTGCTGCCCCGGCTGGAGACCGCGGTGCGCTACCTGCCCGCCACCCGCGACGCCCAGGTCGGCGGTGACTGGTACGACGCCTTCCGGACGCCGGACGGCGGCTCGATGGTCGTGGTCGGCGACGTCGCCGGGCACGACGCACCCGCCGCCGCGACGATGGCCCAGGCTCGGGGCATGCTGCGGGGCCTGGCGCAGGAGGTGCTCGGCTCCCCGGCGGCCGTGCTCGGCGCGCTCGACCGGGCACTGGTCCACCTGCACGTCGACACGCTCGTCACCGTGATCGCGGCCAAGGTGGTCGAACGACCCACGGGCGGGGTGCTGCTGCGCTGGTGCAACGCCGGCCACCCCCCGCCGGTGCTGGTGCGCGCCGGCGGCACCGTCGAGCTGCTCGCGCGGACGCCGGACCGCCTGCTCGGCGTGGGCACGTGGGTGGCCCGGACAGACCACGCGGTCGACCTGGCCCCCGGCGACACGGTGCTGCTGTACACCGACGGGCTGGTGGAGGCCCCCGACCTGTCCCTGGACGCCGGTACCGCCGCCCTGCTCGAGGCGCTGGCGGGCGCGGCCGGGCGGTCGCTCGAGCAGCTGTGCGAGGACCTCGTCGCCGGACCGGGACGACGCCACCACGACGACGTGGCCCTGCTGGCACTCCGCGTCCGGTCCTGAGTCACCGACCGCGTCGGCCTGGCTACGCTTCCGGCAGGTACCCGCGTCGCGCGAGAGCGTCGCGGCCGGACGAGGAGCACCGGAGTGGACCGACCCGCCGCAGCGGCACACGCGCTGCCGGTTGCGGCCGTCGCCACCGTGGCGGGGATCGTCGGGGCCGGGGTCGGCAGCATCGCGACGATGGTCGTCCGCGCCCGCCGGCAGCGGAGCGAGCCGGCGGCCGCGCCGCCGGGCGGCGGGGACGAGACCGACCGCGCCCTCCTGGAGCTCTCCGAGACGCTGCAGCGCAGCCTCCTCACCGCGCCGCCCCAGCTGCCGTGGCTGGCGACGGCGGCGCGGTACCGCCCGGCCACGGCGGGAGCCCACGTGGGCGGGGACTGGTACGACGCCTTCGCCGTCCCCGACGGCGCCACCCTGCTGGTCATCGCGGACGTCGCCGGGCACGACGCCGGCGCGGCGGCGACCATGGCCCAGGCCCGCGGGGTGCTCCGCGGCCTCGCCCAGTCGGTGGTGGGGTCGCCGGCCGCCGTCCTCTCCGCCCTCGACCGGGCCCTCGACGACCTGGGCGTCGGCACGCTCGTGAGCATGGTCCTCGCCTCGCTCGAGCCGCTCCCGGCCGGCGGCGTGCGGCTGAGCTGGACCAACGCGGGCCACCCGCCGCCGGTGCTGCTCGGCGCGGACGGCGGCGTCGTCCTCCTCGACCGCCCGGTCGACCCGCCCTTGGGGCTCGCGCCCGGGCTCCCCCGGGTCGACCACGAGCTGGAGCTGGCACCGGGCGACGCCCTGCTGCTCTACACCGACGGGCTGGTCGAGAGCCGGACGGCCGACCTCGACGCCGGCCTGCGCGTGTTGGTCGACGCCCTCCGGGACGCCCCGGACCGGTCCCCGGAGGGGGTGTGCGACGCCGTCCTGGCCCGGCTGGGCCGCCGCGCCGGGGACGACGTCGCGCTGCTGGCCGCCCGCCTGCTCAGCTGACGGCGCGCGACTCCTGCGCCAGCGCGGCCAGCGCCTGCTCGAAGCACTCCCGCGGCGGCTGCACCAGACCCGCCCCGACCTGCCCGGTGCCCGCCACCCGCCCGGCCATGCCGGTGTTGATCTGCGGCAGCCAGCCCGTGCGCGCCACCGAGACGACGTCGATGCCGGTCGGCGACCCGCGGAAGCCCAGGATCGGGATGGCCATCGCCGGGTTCTCCGCCAGCGTGAGCTGGTACATCCGCTCGGTGGTGGCCAGCGCGTCGGGCACGGTCCCGCCGACGAAGCGGACGATCGCCGGCGCCGCGGCCATCGAGAAGCCGCCGACGCCGTAGGTCTCCATGATCGCGGAGTCGCCGATGTCGGGGTTGGCGTCGTCGGGGCCGTAGTCGCCGAGGAAGAGGCCGACCGGCGTCTGCGCCGGCCCGGTGAACCAGCGGTCGCCGGTGCCGGCGGTCTGGATGCCGAACTCGGTGCCGTTGCGGGCCATGACGGTGACCATCGTCGAGCCGGGGACGTCGCGGGCGGCGTCCATCGCCAGCTTCGCCGTCGGCATGCCGAGGTTGAGGAAGAAGTGCTCGTTGCCGCCGATGAACCGCAGCACCGCCGCGATGTCGGCCGACGGGGCGTCGACCCCGACGATCGCCGGGGAGAGCTCGCGCAGCGCCATCAGCGAGCCGGCGCGGTTGCGGTTGTGCCCCTCGTCGCCCATCTGCAGCATCTGCGCGAGCACGGCCTTGACGTCCAGCGGGTCGCTCATGGACCCGACCGCGGCGGCCAGCACCGGCCCGAGCACGTCGCGCATCCAGGCCAGGCGGGTGAGCACCTCCTCGTTGAAGGCGCCCATCCGCAGCACCTTGCCCAGGCCCTCGTTGAGGTTGCAGTAGGCCTTCCCGCCCTGGACCGGGTCCTCGAGGCACCACATCCACATCGACGGGCTGGTGATCCCGGCCATCGGGCCGACCGCGGAGTGGTGGTGGCAGGGGTCCAGGGTGATCTCGCCGGCGGCCAGGACCCGCTCGGCCTCCTCGACCGTGTCGGCCCAGCCCTCGAAGAGGGTGGCGCCGATGAGGCCGCCGCGCAGCGGGCCGCTGGCGTCGGCCCAGTCGATGGGCGGGCCGGCGTGCAGGATCGTGCGGTCGGGCAGCCCGAGGACCTCACGGGCGGGGCGGACGTCGGTGAGCACCGAGCCCGCGGCCAGCACCCGCTCGACCGCCGTCCGGTTGGCCGCGGCCCGGCGCGGGTCGAGGGCCAGCTGCGCCAGGTCGGCGGCGTCGCCGAGGCCGGGCGGGCGCCAGTCGACGTCGTGCACCTCGGCGCCCTGGGCCCGCAGCGCGCCGGAGAAGACGTCGACGCCGGCGGCCACCACGGCGGGCGGTCCGGAGAGCAGGTCGGCGAGGCTCATCGGGCCGCTCCGATCAGGTCGAGGGCGAACCGGGTGGCTGCGGCGTTGGAGGCGAAGACGTGCGCGCCGGCCGCGGCGAGGGCGTCGGCCTGGCGGCTCCAGCCCTGCGGGTCGGCCTCGGTGCCGACCAGCGCGACGACCACCGGCAGCGTCGTCCGCGCGCGGGCGGCGGCCAGCGCCGGGGCGAGGGCGCCGGCCGGGTCGGGGTCGGCGCCGTACCCGAGGACGACGTCCAGCAGCAGCACCGCGGGCTCGCCGCTCGCCGCCAGCCCGGCGATCGCCTCCAGCCGCAGGGTCGGGTCGATCATCGGGTGGGCGCGGCCGACGGTCAGCGCGTCGTCGCCGAAGTCGACGACGACGTGCCCGCGGGCGGACAGGTCCGTCCCGAGGTCCAGCTCGGGCCGCAGCGGGGTGTTGGAGCGGACGTCGCCGAGCACCGGGGCGGCCAGCAGCATCGCCTCGTCGGCGAGCGTGCCGCCGGAGTAGAGGCCCTTGAGGACGGCGCCGGGCAGCGCGGCCTCCGCCGGCCCCGGGCGCGACGGCCAGTCCGGGACGGCCACACCCAGGTCGCCGAGCAGCGCCTCCACGGCGGCGGTGAGGTCGGGCGTCCCGGCGCTCAGCGCCGCGGAGCGGACCGGCACCGACAGCGCGGCGGCTGCCTCCTCGACCCGGGCGGCCACCGACGGCGCCGGTGGCTTGGACACCAGGAGCACCCGCTCGGTGGCCGGGTCGGCGTCGAGCGCGGCCAGGGCGTCGAGCGTGGCCAGCCCGCCGACGGCCTCCGAGAGGTCCCGGCCGCCCACGCCGAGCACGTGCGAGACGCCGATCCCGGCCATGTCGAGCAGGCACGACACCTGCTGGGCGCCGGTGCCGCTGGCGGCCACCAGGCCGACCGGCCCGCGGCGGACGACGTTCGCGAAGCCCAGCGCGAGGCCCGACACGATCGCCGTCCCGCAGTCGGGGCCCATGACCAGGACACCGGCCTCGTGCGCGGCGCGCTTGAGCGCCACCTCGTGCTCGACCGGGACGCCGTCGGAGAAGACGAGCACGCTCTGCCCGGCGGCGATCGCGTCGGCGGCCTCGGCGACGGCGTAGGGCCCCGGCACGCTGACGATGGCCAGCGCCGGACCGGCGTCGGGCAGCGCGTCCAGCCCCGCGCCGACGGTGCGGGCCGGGATCGCCTCGGCGCTGCCGGTGGACCGCTGGCGCTCGGCCAGGGCCGCCTCGACCGCGGCCACGGCGGCGGCCAGCGCGGCGTCGTCCTCGGCCTCGAGCCCGACCAGCAGCTGCTCGGGCGTGGCCGGCTCCTCCGGGGCCAGGCCCATGCCGGCGGCGAGCTCGAGGTTGAGCGGCGTGGCCATGGCGACGAGCACCGCGGTGACGCCGTCGCGGGCGCCGACGTCCCGGCTGACCTGCATCAACCGCACGGAGTCGGCGTAGACGCCGCTGCGCAGCACGACGGAGCGGACGCCGGGGCGGGGCGGGGAGCTCACGGCCCGAACGCTACCGCCGGAAGTACCTCAACGGTGAGACACCCCGGTAATAACGATTTAGCGGTGAGCTACTTCCGTTGGCCCGCCGAAGGGGTGTCAGATGGTGCCTCCCGGGCGCGGCCAGCAGGAGCCGGCCTCCGGGTCCCGTGGGTTCGAGCGAGTGAAGGGGCCGTTCAATGGCGTTCGGCTGGAGGCTCTACGGAGACGGCCAGACCCCACCCCTGGGCGAGGCGGTCGCCCCCGACGAGCGGCTCTCCTGGCCGCTGACCGTCGGCATCGGCGCCCAGCACGTCGTCGCGATGTTCGGCGCGACGTTCGTCTTCCCGATCATCATGGGGCTGGACGCCAACCTCGCGATCATGATGAGCGGGATCGCGACGATCGTCTTCCTGCTGATCGTGCAGGGGAAGGTGCCCTCCTACCTGGGCACCAGCGCCTCCTTCGTCGGCGCGGCCGCGGCCATCACGGCCGACGGCGGGGACGCCGGCGACATCGTCGGCGCGATCCTGATCGCCGGCGTCGTCCTCGCCCTGGTCGGCGTGGTCATCCACTTCGCCGGCATCCGGGTGGTCAACGCCGTGCTCCCCCCGGCGGTCACCGGGGCCGTGGTCATGCTGATCGGCTTCAACCTGGCGCCCGTGGCCGCCTCGACGTACTGGCCGCAGGACCAGTGGGTCGCGCTGGCCGTCATGACCTTCGTGATCGTCTGCGCGCTGGCGCTGCGCGGCTTCTGGGCCCGCATCTCGATCCTGCTGGGCCTGGTCTTCGGCTACCTGCTGTCGATCCTGCTCGACGCGACCTCCGGCCCGATCAACTCCGTCCTGCCCGGGCAGAACCTGCTCGACGCCGAC
Organism: Blastococcus sp. SYSU D00813; assembly: GCF_054050735.1. Lineage (NCBI taxonomy): Bacteria > Bacillati > Actinomycetota > Actinomycetes > Geodermatophilales > Geodermatophilaceae > Blastococcus > Blastococcus sp. SYSU D00813. Next base: position 216,431 of record NZ_JBJGZX010000002.1, on the reverse strand, counting down.
GGCAACCCCTGCGAGGCGGCCGGCCCGTACTGCGTGGCGACGGCGTTCGACCACGACCGGATCAGCTTCCAGTCGGTGCAGGACGCCGACTGGTTCGGGCTGCCCGAGTTCACCGCGCCGTCCTTCTCGGTCAACTTCGCGCTGCTCGCCCTGCCCGCCGTCATCGCCCTGGTCGCGGAGAACGCCGGGCACGTCAAGGCGGTCGGCGAGATGACCAAGCGCGACCTCGACCCCTACATCGGCCGCGCGGTCGCCGCCGACGGCCTCACCACGGTCCTGGCCTCCTCCGTCGGCGGGTCGCCGACCACCACCTACGCCGAGAACATCGGCGTCATGGCCGCCACCCGCGTCTACTCGACCGCGGCGTACTACGTGGCGGCGATCGTGGCGATCCTGCTGGGCCTGTGCCCCAAGTTCGGCGCGCTGATCAACATCGTCCCGGGCGGGGTCCTCGGCGGGATCACCGTCGTCCTCTACGGGATGATCGGCCTGCTCGGCGCGAAGATCTGGAAGGAGAACCGCGTCGACTTCGCCAACCCGGTCAACCTCGTGCCGCTCGCCGCGGGGATCATCATCGGCATCGGCCCGGTCACGCTGCAGATCACCGACGACTTCTCGCTCGGCGGCATCGCCCTCGGCTCGATCGTCGCCGTCGCCGGCTGGCACCTGGCCAGGGCCCTCGCGCCGGCCGACATGAAGGCCGCGCTCACCCGCGAGGGCGCGCACCCGGCCGCGGGCACGACCTTCGGCCACGTCGCGGGCGACGAGGTCTCCCCCGACCCGTCGTCGGTCGACGAGGTCGGCCGGCCCGGTGTCACCGCCGGCCGCACGCCCGGCCGCGGCCGGGGCCCGGGCAAGGGGAGGTCCCGCCGGTGAAGCCCGCCCCCTTCCGCTACGCCGACCCCGGCTCGCTCGACGAGGCGCTCGCCGTCCTCGCCGCCGAGGGGGAGGGCGCCAAGGTGCTCGCCGGTGGCCAGTCGCTGCTGCCGCTGCTGTCCATGCGGCTCGCGGCGCCGACCACCCTGGTCGACATCAACCGGGTGCCCGGCCTCGACACCGTGGAGGCCACCGGGGACGGCGTGCGGGTGGGGGCGCTGGTCCGGCACCACGCGCTGCTGCACGACGACGCCGCCGCCCGGGTCCAGCCGCTGCTGGCCCGGGCGACGGCGAACGTCGCGCACCCCGCCATCCGCAACCGCGGGACGACGGTCGGCTCGATCGCGCACGCCGACCCCTCCGGCGAGATGACGTCGGTGCTCGCGCTCACCGGCGGCTCGGTGACGGTGGCGACGCCGTCCGGCCGCTCGACCGTGGGCTGGCAGGACCTGTTCGTCGGGCCGCTGGAGACCTCGGTGCACGGCCCCGCCGTCGTCGTCGACGCGTTCTTCCCCGCGCTGCCCGCCCGGTCGGGCACCGCCTTCGCCGAGATCGCGCGGCGCAAGGGCGACTACGCCGTCTGCGGGGCGGGCGTCGTGGTGACCCTCGACGCGGACCGCCGGGTGGAGCGGGTGACGGCGTCCTACATCTCCGTCGGGCTGGTGCCCGAGGTGCACGACCTGACCGAGGCCGTGCACGGGCAGCCGGCTGGGTCGGCCGACTGGTCCGCCGCCGGAGAGCTGGCCCGCACGCTGGTCGAGCCGGACGGCGACCTGCACGCCAGCGCCGCCTACCGCCGTCTGCTCGTGGGCGTGCTGACCGAGCGCACACTCGCAGGAGCTGCTGCCGAGGCACTGGAGAGGACCGCCGCATGACCTCCGTGGACACCGAGCGCTCGATCACCGTGACGGTCAACGGTGTCCCCCGGGAGGCGACGGTGCCGGTGCGCCGGCTGCTGTCGGACGCGCTGCGGCACGACCTCGGGCTGACCGGCACGCACGTGGGCTGCGAGCACGGGGTGTGCGGGGCCTGCACGGTGCTGGTCGACGGGGCGCCGGTGCGCTCCTGCCTGGTGCTCGCCGTCCAGGTCGACGGCGCCGCGGTGACCACCGTCGAGGGGCTGGCCCGCGACGACCACCGGGGCGGGCAGGTGCTGCACCCGGTGCAGGAGGCCTTCCGCGAGTGCCACGCGCTGCAGTGCGGCTTCTGCACGCCCGGCTTCCTGGTGACCATCGCCGCCGGCCTCGAGGCGCGCGACCGGTCGGCGGAGATCACCGACGAGGAGGTCGAGGAGCTGGTCGGCGGCAACCTCTGCCGCTGCACCGGCTACGCCAACATCAAGAAGGCCGTGAAGCACGCGGCCGCCGCGATGCGCCCCGGGGAGGGCGACCACACCGGCCACTTCGGCGGAGGGGACGGCGCCCGGTGAGAGCGTTCCGCGCGCGAGAGTCCCTCGGGGGAGGCGCCCGATGACCACCAAGCTGTTCGGCGAGCCGGTCCGCCGCCGCGAGGACGCCCGGCTGATCACCGGGAAGGGCCGCTACCTCGACGACATCGGGCACGACGCGCTGGCCGCCGCGTTCGTGCGCAGCCCGCACGCGCACGCGCGGATCACCGACGTCGACGTGGAGGGCGCGCTCGACGTCGAGGGCCTGGTCGCGATCTACACCTACGAGGACCTGACCGGCCCGATGGCCGAGCCGCTGCCGGTGCTCATCCCCCACCCGCAGCTGCACGCGCCGCGCACCGGCTACCCGCTGGCCGACGGCGAGGTGAACCACGTCGGCGAGCCGGTCGTCATGGTGGTCGCCACCGACCGGTACGTGGCCGAGGACGCCGCCGAGCGGATCGTGGTCAGCTACGAGGAGCTGCCGGTGGTCGTCGGGGTGGACGCCGCCCGGGACGCGGCCGCCGCCGTCCACGACGAGATCCCGGACAACGTCGCGGCGCGGCACCACCAGGAGACCGGGGACGTCGAGCCCGCGCTGGCCGCGTCTCCGCACACGTTGAGCTTCACCCAGTACATCGAGCGCAGCGCCTGCATGCCGATGGAGGGCAAGGGCGTGCACGCGCGGTGGGACCCGGCGGACTCGTCGCTGCGCGTCTACTCGAGCACCCAGGCGTCGACGTCCGTGCGGGCGGCGATCGCGGCGAAGCTGGAGCTGTCGCTGGACGCCGTCGAGGTGATCGCGCCCGACGTCGGCGGCGGCTTCGGCGTCAAGATCGTGCACCCGTGGCCGGAGGAGCTGCTGGTGCCGATGGCCGCGATCCGGCTGGGCCGGGAGGTGAAGTGGGCCGAGGACCGGCGGGAGCACTTCATCGGCAGCGCCCACGAGCGCCAGCAGCGGCAGGAGATCACCGTCGGGTTCGACGACGACGGCAGGATCACCGCGCTCGACGTGCACGCCTGGCACGACAACGGCGCGTACACGCCCTACGGGATCATCGTGCCGATCGTGACGGCGACCCAGCTGGTCGGGCCGTACGCGATCCCCGTGTACCGGGTGGTCGTGGAGAGCGTCTACACGAACACGGTGATCGTGACGCCGTACCGCGGGGCCGGGCGGCCGCAGGGCTGCTTCGCGATGGAGCGGACGATGGACCGCATCGCCGACGCGCTCGGTCTCGACCGGGCCGAGGTGCGGCGGCGCAACCTGATCCAGCCCGACCAGTTCCCCTACGACCACCACCTGACGTTCCAGGACGGCCGGCCGGTCATCTACGACTCCGGCGACTACCCGGGGCTGCTGGACAAGCTGACGGCGCTCGTCGACTGGGACGGCATCGAGGAGCGGCGGGCCGAGGCGGCCGCGCGCGGGAAGATGCTGGGCGCCGGGATGGCGCTCTACGTGGAGGGCACCGGGCCCGGGCCGTACGAGGGCGGGCACGTGCAGGTGCTGGGCAGCGGCAAGGTGCTGGTCGCCACGGGGCTGACGTCGCAGGGGCAGGGCCACGAGACGTCGTTCGCGCAGATCGTGGCCTCCGAGCTCGGCGTCCCGATCGAGGACGTCGAGGTGACCACCGGCGACACGCGGCGCTTCCCGTACGCCGTCGGCACCTTCGCCTCGCGGGCCGCGGTGATGAGCGGCAACGCGATCGCGCTGGCCGCCCGCGGGGTCAAGGAGAAGGCGCTGCGGATCGCCGCGGAGGTGCTGGAGGCCGACCCGGACGACCTGGAGATCGTCGACGGCGTGGTCGGGGTCAAGGGGACCCCCGGGGCCTCGCTGCCGCTGCGCACGGTCGCCGTCCTGTCCAACCCGCTGCGGTACGCGTTCGACGAGGCGGCCAAGCAGGCGACGCAGTTCGCGCGGGCCGGGTCGGACGACAGGCCGCCGGTGGCGCCCGGGGACGCGCCGGGGCTGGAGCACCGGGACTACTACTCGCCGATCCGCTCGACGTTCGCCTCGGGCGCGCACGCCGCGGTGGTGGAGATCGACCCGGCCACCTGGGAGATCGACGTCGTCTCGTACGCGGTCGTGCACGACTGCGGCAACGTGGTGAACCCGATGATCGTCGAGGGCCAGGTGCACGGCGGGGTCGCGCAGGGCGTGGCCGGGGCGCTGTACGAGCGGATGGCCTACGACGCCGACGGGCAGCTGCAGAACGCCTCGTTCATGGACTTCCTGATGCCGTACGCGTCGGAGGTGCCCGACGTGGCGATCGACCACCAGCAGACGCCGTCGCCGCTGAACCCGCTGGGCATCAAGGGCGCCGGCGAGGCCGGCGTCATCCCCGGGACTGCGGCGATCGCCTCGGCGATCGAGGACGCGACCGGACGGCGGATCGCGGCGATGCCGATCTCGCCGACCGAGCTGTACGACGTGATGCGCTCCCCGGATGCGGAGCTGACGGCGGCCGCGGGCCGCAGAACGGGAGTGGGTGCGTGAACCTCGACGGCTCGGCGGTGCTGCACGGGACGCCGGAGCAGGTGTGGGCGGTTCTCACGGACCCGGCGGTGCTGGCGCGGACGATCCCCGGTTGCGAGTCGCTGGAGCTGACGGGGCCGGACGAGTACCGCATGAACGTCTCGGTCGGGGTCGGCGCCATCCGCGGGACGTACGCCGGCGAGGTGCGGCTGACCGACCAGCAGAAGCCGACGTCGTACGTCATGCACGCCTCGGGCGCCGGTGCGCCGGGCAACGCGCGGGCGAAGGTGCTCATCTCCCTCGCCGGGGACGGCGACACGACGACGCTGACCTACTCGGCCGACGCCGTGGTCGGCGGGCCGGTGGCCGGCGTGGGGCAGCGGATGATCACCGGCGTCGCCAAGCGGATGGCGGGCCAGTTCTTCCAGGCCGTCGACGACGAGCTGATGAACCCGGCCGGGGCCGTGCCCGCACCCTCTCCGGCCGAGGCGCGGGCGACGTCCGCCGCGGTGAGCTCGACGACCGCGCCCGCCGCGGAGGCCGTTCCCGCGGGGACGTCCCCGGCGCCCGCTCCGCAGGTCTTCACCGGCCGCGCCGCCGCTCCCGCTGCGGCCGGGGGCACGCTGGACCTCCGCTCGTTCCTGGTGGGCGCGGCGTCCGGCGGCCTGCTCACCGCCTGGGGCGTCGCCCTCGGCTACCTCCTCGGCCGCCGCCGCTGATCAGGCGGGTCGTGGTGAGAGACCGCGCCGTTCAGTAGCTTCGCGTCACCACCCGCGTCTGGAGGCCCACCCGTGGTCGACGCTGCTCACGGACACCCCCGCACCGTCCGGCGGCGGCCGCTGCTCGCGGCTCTCCTCGCCCTGGTGGCGCTGGTCGCGGCGTGCACGTCGGACTCCGGCGGGGGCGACGACGCCTCCCCGGAGAGCAGCGAGGCGAGCACGCCCCCGGGTACCGATCCCCTGCCGCCACTGCCGGACGACGTCGCCCTGCCCATCGTCTTCGTGCACGGTTTCGCCGGCTCGGCGCAGCAGATCGAGTCCAACGCGATGCGGTTCGTGGCCAACGGCTACCCCGAGGCCCGGATCGTCGCCTACGACCACGACGGCGCCGGCCTGGAGATCGAGGCCTACGCCGCGGGCCTGGCCGAGGTGGTGGACGAGACCCTCGCCGGGTTCGGCGTCGAGCAGGTGTACCTGATCGGTCACTCGCGGGGCACCAGCGTCTCCAACCAGTTCCTCACCGACCCGGCGCAGGCCGCGAAGGTGGCGAAGTACGTCGCCATCGACGGCCGCCCCTGCCCCGGAGGCCCGGTCCCCTGCATCGCGCCGGTGCAGGCGCAGTTCCTCGGCCAGACGCACGTCGAGGTGGCCACCTCGAAGGAGTCCTTCGCCGTCCAGTACGAGTTCCTCGTCGGGGAGGCCCCCGAGGTGGTCGACATCGTGCCGCAGAACGACCCGGTCGAGATCTCCGGTCGGGCGGTCAACTTCCCGGCCAACACCGGCCGCGAGGCCACCCTCGACGTCTGGGCGATCGACCCCGAGACCGGCGCCCGCACCGGCGACGAGCCGCACGCCAGCGTCGAGCTCGGGCCGGACGGCGAGTTCGGGCCGATCGAGCTGGAGAACGGCGCCCACTACGAGTACGCGCTGAGCAGCGACGCCTCGCCGATCGTCCACCACCTCTACCTGCAGCCCTACGTCCGCAGCAGCTCCTTCGTCCGGCTGCTCTCCTCCGAGCCCGACGGCCCCGTCCGGCTGAACACGAACACCGGCGACGGCCACAGCGCGCTCGTGATCACCCGCATGCGGGAGTGGCACTCCGAGGGCGACGCCGACGTCCTGGAGCTGAGCGTCGACGGCGACGAGCCCGTCGACGTCATCACCGACTTCGTGGGCAACGACGGCATCGGCCTGCACGTCCACGACGACGCCGCCACCCCCGGCCAGACCACGCTGGCTCCGCTGCCCTACTTCAGCGAGCAGCCCTTCCAGAGCGGCATCGACGTGTACCTGCCCGCCTCCCCCGACGCGGACGGCACCATCACGGCCACCAACCTGCCGCGCGGCGACGCGAGCCGGCCGCAGACGCTCAACGTGCCGAACTGGCCGTCCAGCGGGCACACGGTCAGCCTGGTATTCACCGACTGGCCGGTCGACGGGGCGGCGTGAGGGTCAGCCCAGGGCGTCGTACACGGCCTCGACGTAGGCCTGGGCGCGGTTCGAGCCGAGGATGCCCGGCGCCATCGCGTTCATCACGTAGGTGATCGTCAGCCGGCGGTCGAGGTCCATCACGGCCAGCGAGCCGCCCCAGCCACCCCAGTAGAAGGTCCGCCCCTCCGGCACGTACGGCACCACCGGCGAGCCCAGGCAGTAGCCGATGCCGAACCGGAACGGCTCGCCGAGCACCAGGTCCACGCCGTCGGACTGCTGCCGCAACACCAGCTCGATCGTCTCCGGCGACAGCAGCCGCACCCCGCCGGCCTCGCCGCCCAGCGACAGCACCCGCAGCACGTCCAGCACGCCCCGCGCGTTCGAGTGGCCGTTGAGCGCCCCCAGGTCGGCGGCCCGCCACTCCGGCGTCGTCGTCGCCTTCACCGACATCGTCGGCGCGGTGAACGTCCGCACGGAGATCGAGTTCGGGTCGACCTCCCCGGCCGGCTCCACCCGCGGCGGCGCCACCACCGGGGCGATCCGCTCCCAGTCGGCCTCCCGCGCGCCGACCTGTAAGTCGGCGCCCAGCGGGCCGGCGATCTCGTCGCGCACGAACTTGCGGAACGTCTTGTTGGTGATCCGCCGGATCACCTCGCCGACGAGGAAGCCCTGGTTCGCCGCGTGGTAGCCCGACGCCGTGCCCGGCTCCCACCACGGCCGCTGCGCCGCCAGCCGCTCGGTCGCCGAGGGCCAGTCGTACATGTCGCGCACGGAGAACGGCTGCTCCCAGCCGGAGACGCCGGAGGTGTGCGACAGCACGTGCCGCACCAGCACGCCCTTCTTGCCGTTCGCGCAGAACTCCGGCCAGTAGTCGCCGACCGGCGCGTCGACGTCGAGCTCACCGCGCTCGACCAGCACCAGCGCGGCCAGCGCCAGCACGCACTTCGTCGTCGACCAGACGTTGGTGATCGTGTCCTGGGTCCACGGCGTCGTCCGCGCCTCGTCCCGGTAGCCGCCCCAGACGTCGACGACGGTCTCGCCGTCGAGGTCGACCGCGACGGACGCCCCCAGCTCGTCCTGCTCCAGGTGGTGCGCCAGCGCGTCACGCACCCCGGCGAACCTGTCGTTCCACGTGCCCTGCACCTCAGCCACGAGGACCTCCTACCCCGATCCTGCTGTTCAACCGCCCGTAACCTCTCACCGCATGAGTGCACGGCCCACCGCCCTGGTCACCGGCGCCAGCTCCGGCATCGGCGAGGCCTTCGCCGAGCGGCTCGCCGCCGACGGACACGACGTCGTCCTCGTCGCCCGCGACCGCGAGCGCCTCGAGACCCTCGCCGAACGGCTGCGCGCCGACCACGGCGTGCAGGCCGAGGTCCTCGTCGCCGACCTCGCCGACCCGGCCCAGCGCCGCGCCGTGGAGCAGCGGCTGGGCGACGGCACCCCGGTCGACCTGCTCGTCAACAACGCCGGCTACGCGACACCGGGCGAGTTCACCGACACCCCGCCCGACGTCCTCACCGCGAACCTCGAGGTGAACGTCGGCGCCGTGCTGGCGCTGACCCGGGCCGCCCTGCCCGGCATGCAGCGGCGCGGCAGCGGCTCGATCGTCAACGTCTCGAGCATCGCGGGTTTCCTGCCCGGCCGGGGGTCCGTCTACGGCGCCGGCAAGGCCTACGTCACCACGCTGTCGCAGAGCCTGGCGCTCAGCGCCGCCGAACACGGCGTCCGCGTCATGGCCCTGTGCCCCGGTTACACGAGGACGGAGTTCCACCAGCGCATCGGCCAGGAGCGCTCCGGCCCCGCCTGGCTGTGGATGGACGCCGACCAGGTGGTCGACGCCGCCCTCGCCGACCTCGCCCGCGGTCGCGTGCTGTCGATCCCGGGTGCGGTCTACAAGGGCATCTACGCGGCGACCCGCATCGTGCCGCCGAGCCTGGTCCGCCGGCTCGCCGCGAGGTCCGCCCGCGGCCGCGGCTGACCTGCGGCGGGCCGCGCCGCCGACGTATCGACGGCGTATGCGGAATCGCAGACGCCCCGGCAACCGGCCGGTGGCTGGACTGCCCGCATGCCTCCTCGACTCCGCGCCGCCCTGCTCGCCGTCCCGCTGCTGCTCGCCGGCCTCTCCGCGTGCTCGGACCCCACGACCGGGACGGCGACCGAGGTGGCCGCGGACGGCACCGCCCTCACCGTCCAGGACGGGTACGTGCCCCACGGCGCGGCCGTGTCCCCGTTCGCCGACGTGCCGGCCGTCACCCGGCTCGAGCCGGACCTGCGCGCGGCCCTGCAGGCGGCCGCCCGCGCCGCGGCGGAAGACGGCGTGGACCTGTACGTGACCAGCGGCTGGCGCAGCGCGGCCTACCAGCAGGCCCTCTTCGACGCCGCGGTCGCCGAGCACGGCAGCGTCGAGGACGCCCGGGCGTTCGTGCTGCGGCCGGAGGAGTCCGAGCACGTCACCGGGCGGGCCGTCGACATCGGCCCACCCGCCGCCACGAGCTGGATGCAGCAGCACGGCGCCGGCTTCGGCCTGTGCCAGACCTACGGCAACGAGCCCTGGCACCACGAGCTCGCCACCACCCCCGGCACCGCCTGCCCGCCCCCGTTGGCCGACGCCCGCGCCGGGTGAGCGACATACGCCCGCGATACGCCTACCTCCCTACCCTGGCGCGCGTGCGGTGCTGATCGCGGAGGACGAGCCCTACCTGGCCGACGCCGTCCGCGCCGGCCTGCGCCTGGAGGCCATCGCCTCCGACGTCGTCCACGACGGCGACAGCGCGCTGGAGAACCTCGCGGTGAACGCCTACGACGTCGTCGTCCTCGACCGCGACCTGCCGGGCACCCCAGGCGACGAGGTCGCCCGCCGGATCGTCGCCGACGGCCTGGCCTGCCGGATCCTCATGCTCACCGCGGGCCGGGCACCGCCGAGGCGTCCGAGGCCTGTTCGTGCTGGATCCGGCGCCCCGGCCGCCGCTACCTTGCCCGCGTGCGCGCGCCCGGGTCCCGGCTGCGCCGCGCCGCCCGCCGGCTCCGCCTCGCGCTGCTGCCGCTGCCCGGTCAGGCCCTCGCGCTGACGGTCCTCGTCGCCGTGCTCGCCGCGGTCGCCGTCTCCGTCCCGCTCGTGGCCGGGTCCGCCGAGGAGGGCGCCTGGGACCGCGAGCGCGACCGCAGCGCCGCCGTCGCGCTCGGCACCACCTACGCCACGACGACGGTCGAGGACCCCACCGACCCCGAGCCGCCCCGCGCCGCCCGCGCCGGCGCGCTCGACGACGCCGTCACCGCCACCGCGGCCGGGCTCGGCCTCGACCCGCCCCGGTCGCTGGTCCGCGTGCGCGACTCCCTCTTCCTCTCCACCCCCGGCGGGCTGAACCGGGTGCTGCTGTTCTCCCGCACCGGAGCGGAGCAGAACGTCGACCTCGTCGCGGGCGCGCCCCGCGCCGGCGCCGTGCTGATCCCGCAGCGGCTCGCCGACCTCGCCGGGCTGGGCCCGGGCGACGTCCTGCGCAGCGAGAGCAGCGGCGGCGCCCCGATCGAGCTGCCCGTCGCCGGCGTGTACGCCGAGCCGCCCCTGCCCCTGGACGAGTACTGGGCCGGGCAGGAGGCGCTGCTGGTCCAGCCGCGCTACCGCGGCCTGGACGACCCGGTCCACCCGACGGCCGCGGTCATCGCGCCGCGGGCGCTGGTGCTCGAGGTCGCCGACGAGCTGGAGAGCGGCCTGGCGCTGGAGTGGTTCCTGCCGCTGCCCCCCGGGCTGGACGTCGACGGCGCCCGTGGCGCCGCCGAGCGCCTCGACCGGTTCCGCGCCGCCCTGGCCACGCCGCGGGGGGACGTCGTCCGCGCGGCCGCCGCCGGCGACCTCGGCCCGCCGGCGCCGCTGACCCGGCTGCCCCAGGCGCTGGCGACGGTCGACCGCACCGTCGAGCTGCTGGTCCCGCCGGTGCGGGCCGTCGGCCTCGGCGGCGCGCTGGCCGGGCTCGTGCTGGTCGGCGCGTGGGCCGGCCAGCGCGTCCGCCGGCGGGAGGGCGAGCTGCGCGCCCTGCTGGTCCGCGGGCTCTCGCCGGCCCGGGCCGCCGGCGCGGCGCTGCGCGAGGCGCTGCTGCCCACGCTCGCCGGTGCCGCCGGCGGCGGTGCGGCCGGCCGGCTGCTCGTCCGCGCGTCCGGCCCCGCGGCCGACCTGCCCGACGGCGTCGCCGCGCAGGCTGCCGCGGTGCTGGCCGCCGGCGCGGGCGCCGCCCTGCTCGCCGTCACGGGGGTGACCGCGGCCGCGGTCGCCCGGATGGACGTCGTCGGACGACGGCCGCGCCGGGCCGTGCCGTGGGTCGCGCTCACCGCGGGGGTCACCGCCGCCGTCGCGGTGCTCGTCCTCACCGGGGACACCGACGACGGCGGCGTGGCGCTGCTGCCGCTGGTCCTCCCGCTGCTGGCCACCGTGGCCGCCGCCGGCGCCGTCACCGCCCTCCTGCCCCGGCTCGGCCGGCGCGGGCGCGCCCGGCTCGGGCGGCTGACGCCGGCACCCTTCCTGGCGCTGTCCCGCGTGGCGGCCGGGCGGGGCGCCGTCCGCCTCGTCGTCGTCACCACGGCGCTGGCGCTGGCCCTGGTCGTGCAGGCCGGTGCGCTCGCCGACTCCGCCGCCCGGACCATCGACGCCAAGGCGACCGTGGCCGCGGCCGGCGACGTGGTCGTGCCGCTGCTGCGCCAGGTGCAGGACGCCGGCCCCTCCCCCGAGGGGACGACGATCGTGGCGCGCACCGAGGGTCTGACGCTGGTCCCCGGCCGGCTGACCGTCGACGTCCTCGCCGTCCGGCCCGGCGACCTCGAGGCCGTCGTCCGCTGGGACCCCGCGCTGGCCGACCGCCCGCTCGCCGACCTGGCCGCGGCGCTGGCCGGCCGCGGCGGCGACCGGGTGCCCGTGCTGCTGGCCGGGCCCTTCCCCGGCGACCTGGGCGGTGACCTGGTGGCCGAGTTCGCCCGGGTCTACGCGGTGCCGGTCGAGGTGGTCGGCCGGGTGGCCGCCTTCCCCGGGCAGCGGGGCGACGGGCCGCTGCTGGTCGCCGACCGGGACCGCTTCGCCGCGGCCATCCGGGCGAGCGGGCGCGAGCCGGAGACGTTCCTCGACCAGGAGCTGTGGGCCCGCGGCGAGGCCGCGCCGCTGCTGGGCGCGCTGACGGCGGCCGGCTGGGCCTTCGACCCCGACCAGGTGGTCACCTCGGCCGACTTCGCCGCCCGCCCCGAGCTCAGCGCCCGCACCTGGTCCTTCGGCCACCTGCGCGCCGTCGCCGCGCTCGCCGGGCTGCTCGGGCTGACCGGGCTGGCCGTGCAGGCCGGCGCCCAGCAGCGCCGGCGCGCGGCAGCCTCGGTGCTCCTCACCCGCATGGGCATGGGCGGCCGGGCGCAGCGCACCGCGGCCGCGCTGGAGACCGGGCTGCTCGCCTGCCTCGGCGCCGTGCTGGCGGTCGCGGTGGCACTGCCGGTGTCGGCCCTGCTGGTGCGGCTGCTCGACCCGGTGCCCGACGTCCTGCCCGGGCCGCTGTTCAGCGTGCCGTGGGGCACCCTGGCCGCCGTGGCCGCCGGCGCCGTCACGGCCACCCTCGCCGGGTCGCTGCTGGTCGGCCGGGTGGCGCGGCAGACGACGGGCGGGCGGGTGATGCGCGATGCCGCATGAGGAGCCCGCGGCACGGTGCGACGGACTGGTCCGCATCTACTGGTCGCCCAGCGGCGAGGTGCACGCACTCAAGGGGGTGGACGTCGTCGTCCCGGCCGGCCGGGTCACCGCCGTCACCGGCCCCTCGGGCTCGGGCAAGAGCTCCCTGCTGCGCATCCTCGCCGCGCAGGACCGGCCGACCGCCGGCCGCGCCGAGGTCGCCGGACAGTCCCTGACCGGGCTGTCCACCCGCCGGCTGCGCGCGCTGCGCCGCCGCTCCATCGGCTACGTGTTCGCCCGGCCGTCGCAGAACCTCTCGCCGCACCTCACCGTCCGCGAGCACCTGGCCGCGGCCGCCCGGCTGCGCCGCACCCGGGGGGACGACGCCGCCGAGCTGCTCGACCGCCTGGGCCTGGCCGACCGCGCCGACCACGTGCCCGCGCAGCTGTCGGGCGGGGAGCAGCAGCGGCTGGCCTTCGCCGCCGCCGTCACCGGGCGGCCCACCCTCCTCGTGGCCGACGAGCCGACCAGCGAGCTCGACAGCCGCACCACCGCCGACCTGCTGGAGGCGGTGCGGGGTCTGGCGACGGCCGGGACGACGGTCCTGCTGGCCACCCACGACCCGCTCGCCGCGGCGGCCGCCGACCGGGTGGTGCACCTGCGCTCGGGCACCGTCGCGCACGAGGAGGTCGCCGGCCGCCGGCTGGCGGTCATCGACGGCGACGGCCGGGTGCAGCTGCCCGAGGACGCCCTGGCCCGCTTCCCCGACCGGCGGGCCCTGCTCGAGGTGACCGAGGACGGCGTCGTGCTGCGGGAGCCGACGTGAGCGCGCTGCGCGGCACCGGGCTGGCGAAGTCCTACCGGCGCGGCCGCGAGCAGGTGCACGCGCTGCGCGGGGTCGACGTCGCCGTCGCGCCGGGCGAGCTCGTCGCCCTGCTGGGCCGCTCGGGGTCGGGGAAGTCGACGCTGCTCAACTGCCTGCTCGGCTGGGAGCGCCCGGACGCCGGCGCCGTCGAGGTCCCCGGGGCGCCCGAGCCCGCCGCCGCCCCGTGGACGACCGTCGCCGTCGTCCCCCAGCAGTTCGGGCTGCTGGAGGAGCTGACGGTCGCCGGGAACGTCGCGCTGCCGGCCCGCCTGGCCGGGGACGCCGACCCCGCCGCGGCGGCGGCCGCCGTGCTGGCGCAGCTGCGGCTGGAGCACCTCGCCGACCGCCTGCCCGGCGAGGTGTCCCTGGGCGAGCAGCAGCGGACGGCGCTGGCCCGCGCCCTCGTCGTCCGCCCGGCGTTCGTCCTGGCCGACGAGCCGACCGGCCACCTCGACGAGGAGCTGACCGGCACGGTGCTCGGCGTGCTGCGCTCGGCCTGCGCCGCCGGCACCGGGGTGCTGGTGGCCAGCCACGACCCGGCGGTGGTGGCCTCCGCCGACCGCGTCCTGCGGCTGGACGACGGCCGGCTGGAGGCCACCGGCTGACCTATCCCTGCGCGGGAGCCGCCGCGTGCCGGGAGGCCATGGGCCGGCCGGCGTGCCGGAGCAGCAGGACCGCCGTGGCCAGGGTCCACAGCATCATCAGGATGAACGCCGGGAAGGCCGCCCAGCCGAGGCCGACGTCGTCGAAGTCCTCCTGGAACACGCCGCCCAAGCTGACGATGAGCAGCACCGCGACGACCGCGGCCCACCAGCCCAGCCAGTGCGGCAGCGTGCGCGTGGCCACGACCGCCGCCGCCACGCCGAGGAACAGCGCCGCCCCGGCCGGGACGCCGGCGAAGCCGACCCAGTCGTTGAGCACCGCGAGGGTGGTGAAGACAGCGGGGTCCCCGTCGATCTCGGCGGTGCCGCTCACCATCGCCAGGTAGATGCCCTCGGACACCATGATCGTCGCCGCGAACACCGCGCCGGCGATCGCCACCACGCCGGAGAACAGCCCGGCGCGGCCCTCCGCGCGGCGCAGCCGGCTCCACAGCCCGGCCAGGAACAGGAGGAACGCGACGTCGCCCAGGAAGGCGAGCAGCAGCGACCACTGGTGCCCGGTCCGGTCGGCGGCGATGTCGGCGGCGATCGCCGCGCCGCCCTCGTCGGCCATCGGCGTGCCCGGGGTGAAGAAGCTGGCCACCACCAGGACGACGAAGACCAGCCCCGCCACCGCGGCGACCAGGTCCCAGGTGTGGTCCCTGACCGGCGTCCCGTCGTCGTACGGCCCGTCGATCCCGGCCGCGGCTCCCGCGGCGGTCCCACTCGTGCGGTCCATGACCATCCCCTTCCGTGCTGTCAGGACCAGCTCGCCGGGTGTCTTCCGGCCAGGCGAGTGTGGACCCGTGGGGAGGGGACGGCGGCGTTCCGTGCGCGCCGCCTGACGGCGCCCGGCTCAGCCGGCCCGCAGCACCGGGTAGTCCGTGTAGCCCTCGGCGCCGCTGGCGTAGTAGAGGTGCGGCCGCTGCTCGTTCTCCGGGTGCTGCCCGGCCCAGCGCTCGACGAGGTCGGGGTTGGCGATGACGGCCCGCCCGACCGCGACGACATCGGCGTGCGCGCTGTCGATCAGCGCCGTCGCCTCCTCGCGGGTGGTGATCGAGCCGAAGCCGCTGTTGGCCATGAGGGGCCCGTCGAAGCGGCGGCGCAGCTCCTGCACCAGGTCGCCGGCCGGCTCGCGGTGCAGCACGGACAGGTAGGCCAGGCCGAGCGGGCGCAGCCGGTCGAGCAGGTGCCCGTAGGTGGCGAGGACGTCGTCCCGGTCGTCCTCCAGCGCGCCCTGGATGTTGTGCTCGGGGGAGATCCGCAGCCCCACCCGGCCGGCGCCGACCGCCTCCGCCACGGCCGTGACGACCTCGACCACGAAGCGGGCGCGGTTCTCCGGCGAACCGCCGTACTCGTCGTCGCGCCGGTTCGCCGCCGGGGAGAGGAACTCGTGCAGCAGGTAGCCGTTGGCGCCGTGCATCTCCACGCCGTCCAGGCCGGCCTCGACCGCCCGGCGGGAGGCGTCGACGAAGGTCTGCACCCGTTCGCGGAGCTCGTCGGTGGTGAGGGCGTGGGGCACCGGGTACGGGTGCTTGCCGGTGGCCGTGCGCGCCTCGCCCTCGATGGCGACCGCGCTGGGGGCCTCGACGCGGCGGCCGCCGTTGATCTCGGGGTGGGTCACCCGCCCGCCGTGCATCACCTGCATCACGATGCGGCCGCCACGGGCGTGCACCGCGTCGGCGACGCGGCGCCAGCCGGCCACCTGCTCGTCGGTGACGATGCCGGGCTGGCCGACGAACGCCTGCGACTCGTGCACCGGGTAGGTGCCCTCGGTGACGATCAGCCCGAGCCCGGCGCGCTGCGCGTAGTGCTCGACGACCAGGTCACCGGGGACGCCCGACGGGCCCGAGCGCATCCGGGTCAGCGGGGCCATCGCCACGCGGTTGGCCAGCTCGAGGTCGCCCAGGGTCACGGGTGAGAAGAGATCCACGGGAGGTTGCGACAACCAACCGACTGCGGGCATTCCGTGAGGCGACCGGCATCACGCCGACCACCGGTCCGGGCGGCGCCGACCTGCCCACTCAGGCCGCGGCGGCCGCGAGGTGCGGCTCGAGCGCCTGCATGATCATCGCCTGCGGCCGGGCGCCGACCACCGTCGCCACCAGCTCGCCGCGGACGAAGAGGGCCAGCGTCGGCATCCCCATGACCCGGTGGCGGCGGGTGGTCTCCGGGTTCTCGTCCACGTCGAGCGCGACCACGCGCATGCGGCCGGCCTGCTCCTCGGCGATGCGGGCCAGGACCGGCGCGATCATGCGGCACGGTGGGCACCAGCTCGCGGTGAACTCGACGAGCACCGGGACGGCGCTGGCGAGCACGTCGGCGGCGAAGGCGGCGTCGGTCGTGGTGGGCAGGTCGGCCATGGCGGCGTCCTCTCGGTGTCGGCCGTGCGGGAGCCCGGTCAGCGGTTGACCTGGGCGACGAGTTGCTCGCGCGGGGCGATCTGCGCTCCGCACTCGCAGGTCAGCCGGGCGGTGACCCGGCCGCCGCAGCCGCCGTGCCGGTAGTCGACGGCCGCCTGCGTCCCGGCACCGAGGTGCCGCTCGCCCCAGTCCGACATGGCGGCGAGCAGGGGGATCAGGTCGTAGCCGGCCTCGGTGAGCACGTACTCGGAGCGCACCCGGCTGCCGGGCAGCTGGTAGGGCCGGGGGGCGAGGACGCCGGCCTCGACGAGCCGGCGCAGACGGTCGGACAGCACCGTCCGGGAGGCGCCGGTCGCAGCCTCCAGCTCGTCGAAGCGCCGCAGCCCGAGCGAGACCTCCCGGACGACGAGGAGCGACCAGCGCTCCCCCACCAGCGTCAGCACCTCGGCCACCCGATCCTTCACGGTGCTGAGTATGGACCCAGGACCCAGGTCCTGACCAGAGGTCGCTGCACGGCCGCCGTGCACCTGCCCACTCCTGGGACCGCCCGGGAGGTGGACAGGTGCACGGCGGCCGCGGGCCTCAGGCGACGGCGCGGCGGCGGGTCACGACGGCGCCGGCGACCAGCGCGACGAGCACCCAGCCGGCGAGGATCGCGACCGAGCGGCCGGTGGCGTCCCCCTGCGCCAGCGCGATCACGGCCTCGGCCGGGTCGAGCCGCGAGCCGATCTCCGGCTTGAAGGTCCGCACCACCGGCAGGGCGCCCAGGATGACGAGGTACAGACCGGTCAGCGCCGCGGGGGTGTTGGTCAGGGCGGCCCCGGTCCCGGCGCCGACCAGCGCGAACGCCGCCCCGGCGGCCACCGCGGCGACGACGGCGCGACCTGCGCCGTCCCACGCGACGTCGCTCTCCAGCAGGGCCAGTCCGAGCACGGTCAGCGCCGTCGACACCGCGGCCAGAGCCGCTCCGAGCAGCGCCACGGCGACCGCCTTGGCGGCCAGCACCCGGCCGCGACGGGGCGTGAGCAGGAACGTGGTCTGCACCGTGCGGTGCGTCCACTCACCGGCGGTGGACAGCACCCCCAGGGCCAGCAGGACCAGCGCGGTCAGCATCCCCATCACGCCGACCGGACCGGTGACCGAGCCCAGCGGCTCGGAACTGGCGGTGGAGATGACCGCGGCGGCGGCCGGCATCAGCAGCGCCGACGCGGCGGCCAGCGCCTTGCCCGAGCGGGTCGACAGCGACTTGCGCACCTCGAGCGCGACGAGGGTGGCCGGCGACGCCGGGCCGGGACGGACGGCGGGGCGGGCGGTGGTCGGGACGGCGGTGGTCACGGCGGGCTCCGGGGACAGGGTGGTGGTCACGGTGGGCTCCAGGGGGTCGTCGAAGGGGGGTCGTCAGGCGGTGAGGGAGAAGAAGAGGTCCTCGAGCGCGCGCTCGGTGGGCCGCAGGTCGACCAGGGCGTGACCCCCGGCCGCGGCGACGGCGCCGACCGCGGCCGGCTCCGCGCCCGGGACGACGAGGGCGCCGTCGTCGCCGTGTTGCACGTGGAACCCCGCGGTCGCCAGCGCGCCGGCGAGGGCGGCCGGGTCGACGGCGCGCACCGTCGTCCCCTCGGCGCCGAGCAGGGTGGCGACCGAGCCGTCGGCGACGATCCGCCCCTGCCCGATCACCAGCAGCCGGTCGACGGTGTGCTCGACCTCGCCGAGCAGGTGGCTGGAGAGCAGCACCGTGCCGCCGCGGGCGGCGTGCCCGCGGAGCAGGTCGCGCATCCAGCGGATGCCCTCCGGGTCCAGGCCGTTGGCCGGCTCGTCGAACACCAGCACCGGCGGGTCGGTCAGCAGCGCGCCGGCGATGCCGAGCCGCTGCCGCATGCCCAGCGAGTAGCCCCCGACCCGGCGGCGGGCGGCGCCGGCCAGGCCGACGAGCTCCAGCACCTCGTCGGCCCGCGCCGCGGGCACGCCGGCCGCCGCCGCGAGCAGCCGCAGGTGCGCCCGGCCGGTGCGGCCGGGGTGCACCGCCGAGGCGTCGAGCAGGGTGCCGACGACGGCGCCGGGGTTGGGCAGGTCGACGTAGGGGCGGCCGTCGACCAGCGCGGTGCCGGAGGTGGCCGGCACCAGGCCGGTCATCATCCGCATGGTCGTGCTCTTGCCGGCGCCGTTGGGGCCGAGGAAGCCGGTCACCGTGCCGGGCTCGAGGGTGAACGACACGTCGTCGACGACGGTCCGGGTGCCGTACTGCTTGGTCAGTCCGCTGACCGTGATCATCGCTGCCTCCAGGGGTCGGGCTGTCGACGACCAACCTGCCGGTCGGGGTGCCGCCTCCGCGTCGGCCGGAGGCAGCCGATCGCGTCGACGGAGGTCGCGGCCGTGTCATCCGATGGATGACGTCGGCCGGGACGATCGGTCGACCCGCCGCGGCCGGGCGCGGACATACGCTCCGCCGCATGGGGTTGCGGGACCGCGTCTGGCCGGGGCTGCGCGCGCGCAGCATCTGGTTCGAGGTCCTGCTCGCCCTCGTCAGCACGGGCACGGTCGTGATCGGCGTCGCGACCCCCGAGGCGCGCCTGGCGCCCGACGCCGTCCTCGTGACCGGCGGCGTGCTGCTGGTCCTGACCCTGCTGCTCTTCCGCCGGTCGGCGCCGCTCGTGCCGTTCGTCGTGAGCGCGGCGCTCGGGGCGCTGGTGCCGGCACTGACCGTCGGCATGCTGCTGACCGCCTACGCCGTGGGCCGGTACGAGGGCCGCTGGCGGGTGCGGGTGCCCGCCGCCGTCGTCGGGGCCGTGGCCGTGGCGCAGCCCTGGGCCGTCGACCGGCTCGACGAGGCGGTCGCCGCGGTCGGCGGGGTCGCGATCGCCCTGGTGCTGCCCGCCGCGGTGGGCATCTGGCAGCGCACCCGCGCCGAGCTGCTCGCCGCCCTGCGCGAGCGCGCCGAGCGGGCCGAGACCGAGCGGGAGCTGATGGCCCGCGAGGCGGTGCTGGGCGAGCGCACCCGCATCGCCCGCGAGATGCACGACGCCGTCGGGCACCGGGTGAGCCTCATGGTGCTGCAGGCCGGCGCCATCGAGGTGGCCGCGGCCGACCGGGACCGGGTCGAGCAGCTCGCCGGGCAGGTGCAGGCCGCCGGCCGCCAGGCGCTGGAGGAGCTGCGGCAGATGGTCGGCGTCCTGCGGGCCGACGACGCCGTGCCGCTGGCCCCCCAGCCGGGCCTGGAGAGCGTCGGCCGGCTGGTCGAGGAGAGCCGCGCGGCCGGGCTGGACGTCGAGCTGCGGGCGGCCGACGGCGGGGACGCCGTCGACCCCTCGGTGGGGCGGGCCGCCTACCGGGTCGTGCAGGAGGCGCTCACCAACGCGGCCAAGCACGCGCCGGGGTCGAGGGTGTGCGTGGAGCTGGACCGGCGGGAGGAGGAACTGGTGGTGCGGGTGGTCAACGGGCCGGGGCGGGAGCCGGCGGCCGACGCGCCCTCGGGCGGCTACGGGCTGGTCGGGCTGGCCGAACGGGTGCGCACCCTGGACGGGCGGCTGACCACCGGCCCGCGGCTGGACGGCGGCTTCGCGGTCGAGGCGGTGCTGCCGGCGTGAGCGGACAGGGGCGGGGGCATCGCGGCGAGCGCCGGCGAGCGGGGAGCGGAGCGCTCCGCGGGAACGGACCCTGGATCCGGTGAGCGACGCGATCCGGGTGCTCCTGGTCGACGACGAGGAGCTGGTGCGCTTCGGCCTGCGCACCGTGCTGGAGGCCACCGGCGGCTTCGAGGTGGTCGGCGAGGCGGGGGACGGCGCGGCCGGCGTCCGCGCGGCGCGGGAGCTGCGGCCCGACGTCGTCCTCACCGACATCCGGATGCCGGTGCTCGACGGGCTGGAGGCGACCCGGCAGATCCTGGCGCTGCCCGACCCGCCGCAGGTCGCCGTCCTCACGACCTTCCACCTCGACGAGTACGTCTACGCCGCGCTGGCCGCCGGCGCCGCGGGCTTCCTGCTCAAGGACACCCCGCCCCGGGAGATCGCCGCCGCGGTGCGCGCGGTGGCCGACGGGACGGCGTCGCTGTCGCCCGCGGTGACCGCCACGCTCATCGACTCCTACGTCGAGCGCCGGGCCGCGCCCCGCCGGGTGGAGGCGCTGCGCCGGGTCGCCGAGCTGTCGGACCGGGAGCGCGAGGTGCTCGTGCTGCTGGGCGGCGGCGGGTCCAACGCCGAGCTGGCCCGCGAGCTGTTCGTCAGCGAGGCGACGGTGAAGACCTACGTCAGCCGGCTGCTGGCCAAGCTCGACCTGGCCAACCGGACGCAGGCGGCGATCCTCGCCCACGAGGCCGGGCTGCTGGAGGGCTGACCCGGCCCCTCAGCGTCGCGGGCCGGGCGGCTCCTCGCGCACCGAGCGGCGGCGGCGGTGGGTCTTCACGCCGTACATCGCCCGGTCCGCGCGGCTGATCAGCTCGTCGGCGCTCTCCCCGGGCCGGCCGACCGCCGTCCCCACGCTGAGCCCCAGGGTCACGGGGCCGGCCGGGGTGGGGAACGGCGCCGACATCCGCTGCGTCACCTCGGCGGCCAGGTGCTCGAGGTCGCCCGCCGTGGCGGCGGGGCAGACGACGACGAACTCGTCGCCGCCGAAGCGGGCCACGAGCTGCTCCGGTCGCACCGCCGCCGCGAGCCGGCCCGCCGCCTCGGCGAGCACGAGGTCGCCCACCGGGTGCCCGTGGGCGTCGTTGACGGCCTTGAACTCGTCGAGGTCGCAGAACAGGACGCCGCAGCCGACGCCGCCCTCCTGGTACACGCGCAGGACGTCGAACAGGACGCCCCGGTTGGGGACGCCGGTGAGCAGGTCGGTCTCGGCGCGGTGGTGCAGGCGGGCGTCGCGCTGCGGGTCGTCGCTGACGTCGAGCGCCACGCAGGCGACGGCGGCCGGCCGGCCGGCCGCGTCGAGGAGCACCGTGTTGCGCATCGTGACCCGGCGCCGCTCCCCGGTGCCGGTGAGCCAGTCGCCCTCCTGCCGGTGGGCCCGGCCGGTCGCGATGGCGCGGGCCACGGCGTCCTCGGCCAGGGCGACGTGCTCGGGGACGACGTACACCTCGGTGAACCGCCGGCCCAGCAGGTCGGCGGGCGACCGGCCGGTGAAGCGCTGCAGCGCGGGGTTGGCCAGCAGGATCCGGCCTCCGGCGTCGACGACGACCAGCAGCGCCTCGGTCGCCTCGGCGAGGGAACGGAGCAGTGCGGCGTCCAGGGCGGCGTCCAGGGCGGGGTCGTCCAGGGCGGCGGCGTCCGGGGCGGCGCCCCCCGCGGGCACGGACTCCGTCGCCACGTCACCCCCGCCGGTCCGCTGGGCCCCGGCACGCCCGGGACCCGGGACACTAGCCCCGCTCGGGAGCTCCCGCACCGTTCCGGTACGGATCCGGCTGTGCGGGCTCCTCGCGGCCGTCGCCGACCAGCGTCCCGCCGGCCACGAGGGCGGCCTGCGGGTGCCGGTCGGGCACCTCCGGCTCCTCGTGCGTGACGGGGTCCCGGCGGACGGCGGGCACCAGCAGCCCGGCGACCGCCGCCAGCAGCAGCCCGCCCGCGGAGAGCAGGAACGCCGTCGTGTAGCCCGACTCCTGCGGCAGGCCCGAGGACGACGCCCCCGCCGTCACCACCCCGGCCAGGACGGCGGTGCCGATCGACCCGCCGATCGTGCGGATGTTGGTGTTCATCCCGCTGGCCACGCCGGTCTGGGACGACGGCACGGCGGCGACCACCAGGTTCGCCATGGCGGAGAACGACATCCCGAAGCCGACGCCCATGAGCACGCAGACCAGGCTCGCCTGCCACAGCGAGTGGCCCAGCAGGGCGAAGAGCACGAACCCCGCCGAGGTGGCGACCGAGCCGACGACCAGCAGGTTCTTCGACCCGAACCGCCGGGCCAGCCGCCCGGACGCCAGCCCCAGGGCGAACGACGCCGCCGACTGCGGCAGCAGCACCAGGCCGGAGGCGGTGATCGACGCCCCGAGCCCGTAGCCGCTGGCCGCCGGCGTCTGCAGGAACTGCGGGATGAAGGTGAAGCCGGAGTACATGGCGGCGCCGAAGAGCAGGCCGACCACGTTCGCCGTCCACACCCCGCGCAGCCGCATCATCCGCATGTCGATCAGCGGCTGCCGGGCCCGCGTCTCGACGCGCACCCAGGTGGCGAGCAGCACGGCGCTGCCGGCCAGCATGCCGAGCACCGCGCCGGAGGCCCAGCCCCACTCGGGCGCCTGGCTGATGGCCAGCAGCAGGCAGACCAGCCACCCCGACAGCAGGACCGCCGCCAGCGGGTTGAGCGTGCCGCCGGCCCGCGCCCGCGACTCGGGGACGACCCGCTGGGCGGCCACCGCGGCGACCGACACGAGCAGCATCGGGATCCAGAACAGCCAGTGCCAGCCGAGGTGGTCGACGATCGGGCCGGCGAGCACGGTGCCCAGCGCGCCGCCGACCGCCATGAGCGAGGAGATCGTGCCGATCGCCCCGGGCACCCGGGCCGGCGGGAACTCGTCGCGGATGATCCCGAAGGTGAGGGGCAGGACGCCGCCGCCGGCCCCCATGAACAACCGGCCGACGACCATCAGGGGCAGCGACGTCGACAGCGCCGCGAGCAGGCCGCCCACCGCGACGGCGCCCAGCGCGAGGACGAACACCCGCTTCTTGCCGATCATGTCGCCCAGCCGGCCGAGGATCGGGGTGGACACCGCGGTCGCCAGGAAGTTGGCCGTGATCACCCACGTGACGTCGGCCTGCGTGGTGCCCAGCTCGCGCTGCAGCGTGGGCAGGACCGGCGCCACCAGGCCCTGCTGGAGGACGAAGGCGACCACGCCGAGGGCCAGCACCGCGTACGTCACCTGGTACCGGACGCGGGCCGGTGCAGGGGCTGCTGAGGGGGTCACGGTGGCGCGGGGTCCTCTGTTCCGGTTGCCGAGCGCAACCGAAGGTACGGTACGGCTTGCGGTAGCCGCCCGGCCCGCGTCGCTACTCCTCGCCGGCGCCCGCCACGGTGCCCCCGGGCACCAGCGCCGCCTGGGGGTGGCGGTCCGGGACGGCGGGCTCCTCGCGGGTGACGGGGTCGCGCGGCACCCGCGGGACCAGCAGCACCGCCCCGGCCGCGACCAGCGAGGCGCCGGCCAGCAGCAGGAAGCCGGTCGTGTAGCCGCCCTCGGCGGGCAGCCCGCCGGGTCCGGCGTGGGCGGTGACGACCGTGGACATCAGCGCCGACCCGATCGCGCCGCCCACCGTGCGGATGTTGGCGTTCATGCCGCTGGCCACGCCGGTCTGCTCCGGCGGGACGGCCGACACCACGAGGGTCGCCATCCCCGCGAAGGAGGTGCCGAAGCCGAGGCCGACGAGCACCGCGACCAGCACCGACTGCCAGAAGTGCTCGTGCGCCAGGCCCATCACCGTGTAACCGGCGGCGAAGGCCAGGACGCCGCCGAGCAGCACCGTCCGCGAGCCCAGCCGGGTGGTCAGCGGGCCGACGACGAGCCCGACGAGGAACGCCGTCCCGGTCTGGACCAGCATCACCAGCCCCGACTCGGTCACCGTCGAGCCGAACCCGTAGCCGGCCGACGGCGGGGTCTGCAGGAACTGCGGCAGGAACGCGAACGAGGCGTACATGCCGACGCCGGCCAGCAGCGCGACGAGGTTCGCCGTCCACACCCCGCGGCGGCGCATCATGCGCATGTCGACCAGCGGGTGCCGGGCCCGCGCCTCCACCGCCACCCAGGCGAGGAGCAACACGGCGGCCCCGGCCAGCAGGGCCAGCACGCGCGCGGAGCCCCAGCCCCACTGCGGCCCGCGGCTCAGGCCCAGCAGCAGGCAGACCAGCCAGGCCGACAGCAGCAGCGCCGCCGCCCAGCTGATCCCGCCGGGCTGGCGGGTGCCGGTCTCCGGCAGCAGCACCACGCCGGCGACGACGGAGCCGACCAGCAGGACCAGCGGCACCCAGAACAGGCCGGAGACCCCGAGCAGGCCCTCGATCGGCCCGGCCAGCGCCACCCCGGCGCCGGCGCCCAGGGCGCCGAGCGTGGCCAGGTCGCTGATCCCCTTGTTCAGCCGCTCCGGCGGGAACGTGTCGCGGATCATCCCGAAGGCGATGGGGAGGACGCCGGCGCCCAGCCCCTGCAGCACCCGGCCGGCCAGCATCACCGGCAGCGAGCCGGCCAGCGCGCAGACCAGGCAGCCGAGCGTCGTCAGGACCATGACCGCGACGAAGACCCGCTTGCGGCCCAGCATGTCGCCGAGCCGGCCGCTGACCGGGGTGGCGATCGCCGACGCCAGCAGCGTGGCGGTGAGGATCCAGGTGGCGTCGGCCTGGGTCGTCCCCAGCGCCTCCTGGAAGGTGGCCAGCGCCGGGATGACCAGCGACTGCAGCAGGGCGCCGGAGAAGATCCCGATCGCCAGGACGGCGGAGACGGCCCGGTGGGAGGTGTGCACGGCCGCCGGCCTACGGGTCGCCCGGCAGGGGGGCCAGCGGTGACGCCGACACCTCGGGTGCCCGCCGGGACCGGCGGGCCCGGCGGGGCGCGGGCATGGCCCGCGTGGCCAGGGCCGCGGCGACCATGCCGAGGGTGAGCAGCAGGAAGCCGGTCGTGTAGCCGCTCTCGGTGGGCAGCCCGCCCGGCGGGGCCGACGATGTGACCACCGTGGCCATCACGGCCGAGCCGATCGAGCCCCCGATGGTGCGGATGTTGGCGTTCATGCCACTGGCCACGCCGGTCTGCTCGCGGGGCACCGCGGTCACCACCACGTTGGCCATCGACGCCTGCGTCGCGCCCGTGCCCAGGCCCATGAGCACGAAGGCGATGGCCAGCTGCCAGTGCTCGTCGTGGGCGACGGTGACCAGGCCGTAGGACAGCGCGGTGAGCAGCGTGCCGGCGGTGACGACGTTGCGCGGGCCGAACCGCTGCCCGAGCCGCCCGGCGACCAGGCCGGCGCAGAAGCCGGCGGCGGTCTGCGGCAGCAGCGACAGCCCGACCTCGCCGATGGTGGCGCCGAAGCCGTAGCCGGCCTCCGGCGGCGTCTGCAGGAACTGCGGGATGAACGCGAACGCCGCGAAGATCGTCAGCCCGACGAGGAAGGCGATGAGGTTCGCCGTCCACACCGCCCGCAGCCGCATCATCCGCATGTCGATCAGCGGCTCGGCCGACCGCGCCTCGACGGTGATCCACAGCGCGAGGAGCACGACCCCGCCGGCCAGCAGCCCGAGGACCGCCGGCGAGCCCCAGCCCCAGGCGGTCGACCGGCTGACCCCGAGCAGCACGCAGACCAGCCAGCCCGACAGCAGCACGGCCGCCGGCCAGTTGACCCGTCCCGGCGTGCGGACCCTGGGCTCGGGGACGACCCGGGACGCGGCGCCCGCGGCGAGCAGCCCGGCCACCATCGGCAGCCAGAAGAGCCAGTCCAGGCCGAGCGCGGAGTCGATCGGCCCGGCGATGACCAGCCCGAGCCCGGAGCCGACGGCGATAAGGGACGACAGCGCCCCGATCGCCCCGGCCACGGCCCCGTCGGGGAACTCGTCGCGCAGAAGGCTGTAGCCCAGCGGGATGACGCCGCCGCCGACGCCCTGCAGCACCCGGCCGACGACCATCAGCGGCATCGAGGCCGCCAGCGCCGACAGCAGGCAGCCGACGCTGAGCACCAGCAGCACGGTGACGAACAGCCGGCGCTTGCCGAACATGTCCCCGAGCCGCCCGACGATCGGCGTCGCCACGGCGGCCGCCAGGAGGTTCGCGGTGAGCACCCAGGTGACGTCGGACTGGGTGGTGCCGAGGTCGGCCTGCAGCGCCGGCAGCACCGGGATCACCATGGACTGCAGCAGCGAGTAGGCGCACAGGCCCGCGGCGAGGACGAGGAAGGTCGCGCGCTGCGGCGTGCGGGCGCCGTCGGCTCCCATGTGTCCCTCCCCGCGCCGTCCCGGCGGTCGCCCACGGTGGTTGCTGCCGGCAACTCAGCACTCTGACAGGCCCCCGCCACCGGGCACACCACAGGTGCGGCGCGTCGCCCGCTGCCTCCTCGGGGTGAGGCCACTCAATCGTGCGCAACGGATGCCGATGGAGAGGACACCACCTCCGGAAGGGGCTCCACGTGCGTCGACAGCGCTCGGCCGCCGACCAGCGGATCGCCGATCTGCTGGCCACGGCCCGCACCTCGCTCGGGATGAGCGTCGCCTTCCTCAGCCGGTTGGACGGGACCACCCAGCACCTCGAGGTGGTCGACGCCTCGGTGCCCGCCTCGGTGCTCGTGCACGAGGGCGCCACGGTGGCCCAGGAGACCTCCTTCTGCCAGGCCGTCCTCGACGGCCGGCTGCCCGCGGTGATCCCGGACGTCAGGCGCTTCCCGCTGGCGATGTCGCTGCCCTCGGCGCGCATCCCGCGCATCCGCAGCTACGTGTCGGCGCCGGTCCGGCTCAGCGACGGCAGCCTGTACGGCACCTTCTGCGCCTTCGGGTTCACCTCCGACCCCGAGCTGGGCGCGCGCGACCGGGCCCTCGTGGAGGTGCTCGCAGGCGCCGCCGCGGTGATCGTCGAGCCCGAGGTGCGCGACCAGGAGCGGCGCAGCGACATCGACGCCCGGCTCGACCCGGTCGTGGCCGGCGGCGGCCCGACCGTCGTCCTGCAGCCCATCGTCGACCTCACCACCGGCGCCCGGGTGGGGGCCGAGGCGCTGAGTCGCTTCCCCGCCGACTGGGCCAGGGCGCCCGACGTCGTCTTCGCCGAGGCGCACAGCGTCGGCCGCGGGCACGAGCTGGAGATGCTGGCCCTGCGCGGCGCCGCGGCGCACCTGGACCGCATCGGCGGCTACGTCGCGATGAACGTCTCCCCCGCCACCCTGCTGACCCGGCCCTTCGCCGACCTGCTCGCCACCCTCCCGCTGGACCGCGTGCTGCTCGAGCTCTCCGAGCACGACCCGGTCGAGGACTACGACGCCCTGACCACGGCCCTCCTGCCGTTCCGCGCGGCCGGCCTGCGGCTGGCGGTCGACGACGTGGGCGCCGGCTTCTCCTCGCTGCGGCACATCGTCGTCACCTCCCCCGACGTGCTGAAGCTCGACCGCAGCATCGTCGCCGGCGTGGGCGAGGACCCGGTGCTGCGCACCCTGGTCGGGTCGCTGGTCACCTTCGGGCACGGCTGCGGCGCGACCGTGGTCGCCGAGGGCGTGGAGACGGCGGACGACGCCGCGACCCTGCTCTCGCTGGGCGTCGACCTGGGCCAGGGCTGGTTCTTCGGCCGCCCCGGCCCGGCCGAGGCCCTGGCGCCGGCCGCTCAGTCGTACTCGGGCCCGATCGCGCCGGTCTCCACCTCCCCGGCCCGCGTGTAGGTGCTCAGCACGACGCCGGCCGGCGTCGTCCGCGACGTGGCCAGCCGCCAGCCGCCGGCGCGCGCGCCCGCGCCGAACAGCCGCTTCCCCCCGGCCAGGACGACGGGGAAGACGACGAGCCGGAGCTCGTCGACCAGGTCCTCGGCGAGCAGGGTCTGGGCCAGCCCGGGGCTGCCGTGCACCTGGAGCTCGCCGTCGCCGCCCTCCTTGAGCCCGCGCACGGCCGCGGGCACGTCGCCCTCGAGCAGCGAGGAGCCGGCCCACTCCAGCGGGGCGGTCAGCGTGCGGGACGCGACGTGCTTGGGGAGCTCGTTGAGCGCCTTGGAGATCGGGTCGTCGGGGGGCACCAGCGGCCACGAGGCGGCGAAGACCTCGTAGGTACCGCGGCCCAGGAGGAACGCGGTGGCCGGCTCGAACCAGGCGGTGACCTGGTCGCCGAGGACGTCGTCGAAGTGCGGCACCAGCCACCCGCCGTACCGGAACCCGCCCGAGGTGTCCTCGTCGGGCCCGCCCGGGGCCTGCACCACGCCGTCCAGGCTCGTGAACACCGTGACCACCAGGGGGCGCACGACCCTCCCTCCCGCGCCCGCACCGTGCGGGCGACGTCAGGGCAGACGGCCCGGGACGGGCGGACTCATCGGCCGGCGCGGTAGACGACGTGGTCGGGTGGGTCGACCGGGTTGTCCGGCGTCAGCGGGCCCTCGGCGACCCGCACGAACCCCGCGCGCTCCAGCGCGCGCCAGGAGGCGACGTTGCCCGCGGCCACCGGGACGACGACGTCGCGCGCCGCCGGGTACCGGGCCCAGCCCTCCGCCACGAACGCCGCGATCATCGCCGCACCGGCCCCCCGCCCGCGCAGCGCCGGCTCGCCGATCAGGTAGTCGATGCCCAGGGCGCCGTCCGGCACCGGGTACACCGGCTCCAGCTCGGCGACGTACTCGGGGTTGTCGGCGAAGGTGTAGCGCTGCAGCAGCCCGAACGGGCGGCCCTCGGCGAGCGCCAGCTGAACCTCGGTGGGGTCCCGGCCGTCGAGCACCGGCCCGAGGTCGGCCTCCACCGCCTCCGGCGACGGGTCGTGCGCCCACCAGCGGGCGACGAGCGGCTCGGCCAGCCAGCGCGACAGCAGCGGGAGGTCGGCGCGCTCGAGCGGCCGGAAGGTGACCTCGACGGCCGGCACCGCCCCACTGTAGGAGCGCGGGTAGACAGGGCCCATGTCGAAGACCTGGTTCATCACCGGCGCGTCCCGCGGCTTCGGCCGGGAGTGGGCCGCCGCCGCCCTCGAGCGTGGCGACCGCGTCGCGGCCACCGCCCGCGACACCGGCACGCTGGACGACCTCGTGCAGCGGCACGGGGACGCCGTCCTCCCCATCGAGCTCGACGTCGCCGACCGCGAGGCCGACATCGCGGCTGTGCAGCGGGCGCACGACACCTTCGGCCGGCTCGACGTCGTGGTGAACAACGCGGGCTACGGGCAGTTCGGGATGGTCGAGGAGGTCAGCGAGGCCGAGGCCCGGGCGCAGTTCGACGTCAACGTCTTCGGCGCGCTGTGGGTCTCCCAGGCCGCGCTGCCGCTGATGCGCGCCCAGGGCTCGGGGCACCTGCTGCAGGTCAGCTCGGTCGGCGGCATCGTCGCGCTGCCCAACATCGGCGTCTACAACGCCTCCAAGTGGGCGCTGGAGGCGTTCAGCCAGTCGATGGCCACGGAGGTCGCCCAGTTCGGCATCAAGGTCACCATCATCGAGCCCGCCGGGTACTCGACCGACTGGTCGGGCTCGTCGGCCAAGCACGCGCAGCCCGAGCCCGCCTACGACGAGTACCGGGCGAAGGTGCAGGCCACCCGCGCCAAGGCCGCGCAGTCCGCCGGTGACCCGGCCGCCACCGCCGCCGCCGTCCTACGGCTGGTCGACGCCGAGGAGCCGCCGCTGCGGGTCTTCTTCGGCAGAGCGCCACTGGCGATGGCGACCAAGGAGTACGAGCGGCGCCTGGCCACGTGGCGGGAGTGGGAGGAGCTGTCGATCGCGGCGCACGGCGGCTGATCGCGGCCGGCACCCGGCACCGACGGCCCCTACGGTCGGCCGCATGACGCTCACCGCGACCGCCGGCGAGGTCCTCGGCGCCCGCGTCCGGGCACAGCAGCTGGACCGCGACGCCGGCACCGTCGAGGACACCGCCGTCCTCGACATCGGCATGCAGGACACCGGGCCCGACGGCGGCCGCTGGGCGCTGGCGCTGCGCGGGCTCACGCCGGCGCCCGGCGAGCTGGCCACGGTGTGGAGCATCCGCGGCGCGCCGCACCTCTACCGGCGGGCCGACCTGCCGGGGGTCGCGGCCGCCACGGCGCCGTTCTCCGAGGACGACGCCGCGAAGCGGGTCTTCGACGCCGCCAAGCCGCTCAAGGCCGCCGGCATCCCGGTGCTCACCGCGCTGGACACCGTGGCCGCCGCGATGCGGACCATCGCCGCCGAACCGGTGGTCAAGGGCGAGATGTCGAGCCGGCTCACCGCGGTGCTGGACCCGCCCTACCTGCGGTACTGCCGGCCGTGCGGGGCGACGCACCCCTTCGAGCAGCCGTTCCGGCTCGCCGCGCTGCGTGCGGGACTGGAGCTGCAGCCGGGCACCTCGCCGCCGGTGCTGCAGCGGGTGCCGGACCTCGCGCCGGCCGACACCGTGCCCGAGCGGCTGGACGTCGTCCGTGCGTACCTGCGGCTGCTCGGCCCGGCGACGCCGCAGCACGTCGCCGCCTACCTCGACGCGCCGGTGGAGGACGTGAAGGCGCACTGGCCGGACGACGCCGTCGAGGTGACGGTCGAGGGCGGCCGTCGCTGGACCCTCGACCCGGACGGGCTCGCGGCCGGCCCGCCGACCGCGACCCGGCTGCTGGGGCCCTTCGACCTGTTCCTCCAGGCGCGCGACCGCGAGCTGCTCGTGCCGGACCCGGCGCGGCGCAAAGAGCTGTGGCCGGTGCTGGGCCGGCCGGGCGCCGTGCTGTCGGGGGCGGAGCTCGCCGGCGCCTGGCGGCCACGCAAGGCCGGGTCGGCGCTGACGGTGACCGTGGACCCGTGGGTGCGGGTGACGACAGCGCTGCGGACGGCGGTCGAGGAGCAGGCCGAGCGCCTGGCGGCGTTCCGCGGGGCGGCGCTGAGGGCCGTCGACCTCTCCTGACCCCCTCGACGCGCTCAGTCGCCGGCGGCGGCCGCCGGGACCTCGGCGCCCGAGGGCAGGCCGGCGGCGAGGTGGGCGGCGTAGACCGGCTCCCAGGGGAGGACGCCGTCCCCGTGGGGGCCGCTGCCGGGCCGGCCGTCGAGCGCCTTCGCCAGCTCGGCCAGGCAGACCAGCCAGCCGCTGGCGTTGCGGGCGGCGGCCGCGCGGTCGCCGAGGGTGTTGACCAGCGTGAGCCGGCAGCCGCCGCCGGCCGTCTCCTCCAGCGTCAGGTGCAGCTCGTCCTCGAACCAGCTGAACGACAGCCGGCGCGGCGGGTCCCAGACCAGGACGACGCCGGTGGCCCCCTCCGTGTACGGGTCGTCGGAGAAGGTGATCCGCCCGCCCTCGCGCGGCTCGATCGTGACGCGCGAGGGGAACCAGTGCGCGAGCTCGGCGGGGTCGCTGACCGTGCGCCAGACGCGCTCGACCGGGTGCGGGTAGGTGCGCACGAACCGGACGGCGGGCCGGCCGCCGTGCTCGACGTAGGTGCCCAGGTCGCTGCTCGGCACGGTGTCCATCAGGCCTCCTCGGGGTCGGCGGTCGCGTCCAGGTGGGCGCCCAGCGCGTCGAGCGCCGGGTTCCACAGGTCGCGGTAGGGCGCCAGCCAGGCGTCCAGCTCGGCCAGCGGCGCGGGGTCGAGCGCGTAGATGCGCTGCTGTGCCCGCGGCAGCACCCGGACCAGGCCGGCCTCGCGCAGCACCCGCAGGTGCTTCGAGGTGGCCGGCTGGCTCAGCCGCAGCTCACCGACGAGCTCGCCGACCGCCCGCGGCCGCCGCCGCAGCAGGCCGAGCACCGCCCGCCGGTTCGGGTCGGCCAGTGCCGCCCACGTCGTCTCCCGCACGGCCTCAACATGCCCCGCCGGGCATATGCCTGTCAAGGCATGTACGGCACGCCGACGGGCCGGGGGCTCAGGCGGGCACGGGGAGGTGCGGCGCCAGCGCCTCCATGATCGCCCAGCCGGGGCGGCCGCCGACGAGGGTCTCCACGAGCTCGCCCCCGACGAACAGGCCCATCGTCGGCATGCCCATCACCTGGTAGCGCCGGGTCGTCTCGGGGTTCTCGTCGACGTCGAGCACGACCACCCGCAGCCGGCCGGCCTGGTCGTCGGCCAGCCGGTCGATCGTCGGGGCGAGCATCCGGCACGGCGCGCACCAGGCGGCGCTGAAGTCGACGAGCACCGGCAGCGGACTGCGCAGGACGTCCTCGGCGAAGGTGGCGTCGGTGGTGACGGCGGCGGGCATCGGGGACCTCCTGGGCGGACGACGAGGGGTTGTCGGCGACCAGCGTCCGCGCGGGTGCTTGCGGCGGACTTGCAGCGCACCTACCCGGATCCGCGCCGGCGCTTCCCGCGCGGATTCCTCAGCCCTAAGGTATCGGCCATGAGCGCCCCGACCGCCGCGCGCCGGATCCGGATCGGCATCGACACCGGGGGCACGTTCACCGACGTCGTCGCGGTGGACGAGCAGACCGGCCGGACGACGACCACCAAGACGCCGTCCACCCCGGCCGACCCCGCCGAGGGCTTCCTGGCCGGCGTCCGCAAGGTCCTCGACCTGATGGGCCTGACCGGCGAGTCGGTCACGGCCGTCAGCCACGGGACGACGGTCGCCACCAACCAGCTGCTCGAGGGCAAGCTCGACCGGATCGGTTTCATCACCACCGAGGGCTACGAGTCGGTGCTGGAGATCGCCCGCCAGTCGGTGCCCGACGGCTACGGCAACAGCTACTTCTGGGTCAAGCCGCCGCGGATCGTCCCCGCCGACCTGGTGCGCACCGTGCGCGGCCGGCTCGACGTGAAGGGCGGGGAGGTACGGCCGTTCGACGTCGACGACGCGCGTGCGGCCGCCCGGTTCTTCCGCGACGCCGGCATCAGCACGATCGGCGTCTGCTTCCTGCACGCCTACGCGAACGACGCGCACGAGCGGGCCATGCTCGACGTCCTGCGCGAGGAGCTGCCGGGCGCGGTGGTGTCGCTGTCGAGCGAGGTGCTGCGCGAGTACCGCGAGTACGAGCGGTCGGTGACCACGCTGGTCGACGCCGCGGTCAAGCCCCGGGTGGGCGCCTACGTCACCAACATCCGCACCCGGCTCGACGAGATCGCGCCGGGCGTGCCGTTCTACGTGATGAAGAGCAACGGCGGCGTGCTGTCGGCCGAGGAGGTCGTGCACCAGCCGATCACCACGATGCTGTCCGGTCCGGCCGCCGGCGCCCTGGGCGCCGCGCTGATCGCCGGGGCCGCCGGCTTCGACCGGGTGCTGACCTGCGACGGCGGCGGCACCTCCACCGACGTCACCGTGGTCGTCGACGGCGAGCCGACGCTCACCACCGAGGGCTCGGTCGGCGCCTACCCGAGCAAGATCCCGATGATCGACGTCGTGACCGTCGGCGCCGGCGGCGGCTCGATCGCCTGGCTGTCCCCGGAGGGCACGCTCAAGGTGGGCCCGCAGTCGGCCGGCGCCGACCCCGGGCCGATGTGCTACCCGTCCGGCGGGGACCGGCCGACCGTGACCGACGCGCACGTCGTCCTCGGCCGGATCCCCCCGCACCTGCTGGGCGGGGAGATCCCGCTGTCGATCGAGAACGCGGCCGCCGGCCTCCGGCAGCTGGGCGAGACGCTGGACCTCTCGCTGGAGCGCACCGCCACCGGCATCCTCGAGATCTCGGCGTGGAACCAGGCCAACGCGCTGCGCCAGGTGACGGTGGCCCGCGGCCTCGACGTCCGCGACTTCACGCTGACGACCTTCGGCGGCTCCGGCTCGCTGCTGGCCTGCCGGCTGATGGACGTTCTCGGCCTCCCCCGCACGCTGGTGCCACCGAACCCCGGCAACGTCAGCGCGTTCGGCCTGCTCACGGTCGACGTCCGCAACGACTACGTGCAGACCGTGGTGTCCAAGCACGCCGACCTGGACCTGGACCGGGTGCGCACCGTGTTCGCCGGCCTGGAGGACCGCGCCCGCACCGCCCTCGACGGCGAGGGCTTCGCCCGCGTCGACCAGCGGATGCAGCGGACGGCGGACCTGCGCTACGTCGGCCAGGCGTTCGAGGTGCGGGTGCCCGTGGCGGACGGCGAGCTGGACGCCGCGGCCGCCGAGGACGTCGCGCAGGCCTTCCACGCCGCCCACCGGCAGCTGTACGGCTACGACTTCGCCGACGACCCGCGCCAGGCCGTGGAGTGGGTCAACCTGCGGGTGAGCGGGATCGGGCCGATCCGCCGTCCCGACCTGGTCGAGCTGCCGCCGGGCGAGGGCGGGACGGACCGGGCCGTCACGGGCTCGCGGCGGGTGTTCTTCGACGACTGGGTCGACACCCCCACCTACGACCGGACGCGGCTCGCGCCGGGCGATGTGGTGGCCGGGCCCGCCATCATCGAGGAGTTCGGGTCGACCGTCCCGGTGCACCCGGGCTTCGCCGCCACCGTCGACGCGCACGGCAACCTGCTGATCACGAGGGAGTCCGACCGATGAGCGAGACGCAGCAGAAGGTCGAGGCCGACCCGGTCCTCGTCGAGATCGTCGCCGGCACCTTGGCGGCGATCGAGCGCGAGGTGGAGACGGCGATCGGGCGCACCTCGCGGTCGCCGATGATCCGGGACGCGCACGACTTCCGCGCCGGCATCCACGACCGGCAGATGCGCAAGCTCACCGGCCGCTCGTACTCGGCGCTGGTGCACCCCGTGGTGCGCGACTACCCGATCGAGACGATGAACGTCGGCGACGTCTTCTTCCACAACGACGTCTACCTCTCCGAGGGCGGGATCGGGCACCTGCCCGACCTGTGCGTGACGGTGCCCGTGTTCGCCGGGAACGCCGAGACCGGGGAGCCCGAGGTCGTGGCGTTCGTGCAGGCCTTCGGGCACCACGACGACATCGGTGGCGCGGTGCCGGGCTCGATGCCCTCGGCGGCGACGTCGGTGTTCGAGGAGGGCCTGATGGTCCCGCCGATCAAGCTGTGGGACCGCGGCGTGCCCAACGAGAGCGCGCTCAAGATCATGACCCGCAACTCCCGGATGCCCGACTCGCTGGCCGCCGACCTCGACGCCGAGTGCTCGGCCTGCCTGGCCGGGGCGCGGCGGCTGGGCGAGCTGTTCGACCGGTACGGCGTGGCCGCGGTCGAGGCGTGCTTCGAGGCGATCCTGGCCGGGTCGACCGAGGTGTACCGGCGGGAGATCCTGTCGCAGATCCCCGACGGCACCTACGTGTGGGAGGACTACGCCGAGCACGACGGCGTCGAGGAGCCCAAGCTCCACCGGCAGCGGATCACGCTGACCATGGACTCGAGCGCCGAGGTGCCGCTGGTCATCGACTTCACCGGCACCGGCCCGCAGGCCAAGGGCCCGATCAACCACTGCGGCGACTACGCCGACGGCAACTTCCTCAAGAAGTGGCTGGCGCCGATCCTGCGCAACCTGGCGGAGTCGCCGGAGCGGATGGCGCAGCTCGACGTCAACGAGGGCGTCGTCCCGCTGATCGAGATGCGCTTCCCGGAGAAGGGCACGCTGCTCACGCCGGTCTTCCCGGCGCCGACCAACGCCCGGACGTTCGTGATCCTGCGGTTGCTCGGCGTGCTGGCCGGCGTGCTGGCCAAGGCCACCGGCGGCCGGATGCCCGCCGACCAGGAGACGATCCGCTACACCGGCGTCTACGGCACCGACTGGGACGGCCAGCCCTACCTGATGCGCGAGGTGCTCGGCGGCGGCTCGGGCGGCCGGTACTACGCCGACGGCGAGGACACCATCCACGTCGTCCCGGACTCGCGGAACCTGCCCACCGAGTTCACCGAGTCCCGGTTCCCGCTGCGGGTGGAGCGGCTGGGGCTGGCGATCGACTCCGGCGGCCCGGGGCGCTACCGCGGGGGCTGCGGCTACGAGAAGCACATCCGCGTGCTGCGCGACGCGCACTTCATGTCGATCGCCGACCGCTCCATCCTCGCCTGCTGGGGCGTGAACGGCGGCAGGGCGGGAAGGCCGTTCTCCATCACCGTGGACCCGGGCGGCCCGGACGAGCACGAGGTGGACGCGCTCGCCGACGCCGAGCCGCTGCCCGCCGGGACCGTCGTCCGGATCCGCACGACCGGGGGCGGCGGCTGGGGCGACCCGCTGGACCGCCCGGTGGAGGAGGTCCTGCGCGACATCGCCTGGCGCAAGGTCTCGGTGGCCGGCGCGCGGGACGACTACGGCGTGGTCGTGCGGGACGACGGCACGGCCGACGAGGCGGCGACGACGGCCCTGCGCGACGAGATGCGTGCCGCCCGCACCGGCGGAGAGCCGTTCTTCGACCGCGGCCCCGGCTACGCGCTCCTCTCCGGCGGGGCGGCGTTCAACGAGTTCGACGTCCTCTAGCCCTCCGGCCGCACACCTCCTCCCCACGAGCTCGTGCTCTGCCCACTGTCGTGGGCAGAGCACGGGGAATGCCCGTGCTCTGCCCGCAGGGGCGGGCAGAGCACGAGCGCGCTGGAGGGACACCGTGTGGCCGGGGGCTGCCGTGCGGGGAAGGGTGGGGCCATGAGCGAGCCGAACGAGGAGCCCGAGGGCAACAACCTGCGCCCGGGGCAGCACGACGAGGGCGGGCACGGCGGCATGGCGACCCGCGAGCTGGAGGCGGAGGAGCGCGCCGAGGAGCAGCCGGGCTCAGCCGACTGACGCCACCCGCAGCGCGTCGGCGGTCGCCGCGTCGGCGGGCAGGAACGCCTCGACGCTGAGCTCGGCGGCGGTCACGTCGACCGCGGTGCCGAACGTGGTGACGGTGCTGACGAACGAGAGCACGCCGGCGCCGGTGCGCAGCCGCAGCGGGACGACGATGCCGTCGGGCGTCGTCCGGTCGGTGCCGCCGGGCAGTGCGGCGAGCTCCCGGTGCAGCGCCGCCAGCGCGGGGTCGCCGGTCAGCTCGGCCTCGCGGCCCAGCCGGTGCAGCACGTGCGCCCGCCACTGCGGCAGGTTGCCGATCCGCGGCGCCAGCCCGTCGGGGTGCAGGCTCAGCCGCAGCACGTTGACCGGCGGCTCGAGCAGGTGCGCGGCCACGCCGTCGGTGAGCAGCGCGACCGTCGCGTTGGCCGTGACCAGCTCCCACGCGCGGTCCACCACGAGCGCCGGGTAGGGCTCGTAGGCGCGCAGCACCAGGTCCAGCGCCCGGCTCACCGCGGCCATGTCCGGGTGGTCGAGGCCGCGCTGCCCGTAGGCGGGGGCGAAGCCGGCGGCGAGCAGCAGCTCGTTGCGCTCGCGCAGCGGCACCTCGAGCTGCTCGGCCAGGTGCAGCAGCATGTCGCGGCTGGGCCGGGAGCGTCCGGTCTCGACGAAGCTGAGGTGCCGCGTCGAGACGCCGGCGTCGCTGGCCAGGTCCAGCTGGGACAGCCGGCGCCGGCGGCGCCAGTCGCGCAGCAGCTCCCCCACGGGCGGTCGGACGGCGGTGGTCACGCCCCGGACGCTAGCGACGCCCGGTCCGCCCGTCGCTTACCCGGGAGGTAATCGACGCCGTTCCCCGCCCCGGCCACGGTCGTCGCCATGACCACTGCCACGACCACCACCACCCGCCGCCCGCTCGACCTGCTCCGCCTGGCGCTGCGCCTGGACGCCGCCGTCACCGGGGCCAACGGAGCCGCGTACCTGCTCGCGGCGCCCCTGCTCGCCGACCTGCTCGGCGTCCCGGCCGGGGCGCTGCGCGGGCTCGGCGCGTTCCTGCTCGTCTACGCCGGCGCGGTCGCGCTCGTCGCCGCCCGGCCCGTGGTGCCCGCCGCGGCCACCGAGGCCGTCGTCGCGGCCAACACGCTGTGGGCCGCCGGCAGCGTCGCCGTCGTCGTCACCGGCCGCTTCGAGCTCACCGGCGCCGGGACGGCGTGGGTGCTGCTGCAGGCCGCCGTCGTCGCGGGCTTCGCCGCCGTCCAGCTCGTCGCGCTCCGGCGCCGCTGACCCACCCACCCCACCCCACCCGAGGAGAGCGCCATGCCTGCCACCACCGCCCACGCCGACCGCTACATCGCCGCCTGGAACGCGACCGACGCCGCGGCCCGCCGCGCGGCCGTCGACGAGCTGTTCGCCGCCGACGCCCGCTACACCGACCCGCTGGTCGACGCCGAGGGCCGCGACGCCATCGAGGCGACCATCGCCGCCGTCCAGCAGCAGTTCCCCGGGTTCGCCTTCCGGCTGGCCGGGCCGGCCGACGCCCACCACGACCAGCTCCGTTTCACGTGGCACCTCGGTCCCGCCGACGGCGAGCCGCCGATCACCGGCTCCGACGTGGCGGTCGTCGACGGCGACGGCCGGATCCGCACCGTGCTGGGCTTCCTGGACCGGGTCCCGGCGGCCTGAGGCAGCGCAGCGGCCCGTCGCGAGCGGAGAGCTCGCGGCGGGCCGCTGCACGTGCTCAGGACAGGGGCTCGGTGGGGCCGGGCGAGGGCTTGGCCTCGTCGCCCGTCGTCCCCTCGCCGGTGTCGGTGGCGCCGGCCACGTCCTCGGGCGCGGTCGGGGTCTCCTCCTCGACGTTCTTGCGGGCCTGGTCGCGGTCGGTGCCTGGTACCTCGGACATGACGGTCCTCTCGTCGGGAACGGGCACGCCCACTCCTACCCGCCGCGGCGGCGGGGACCCCGGGCGTTCGCTGGGGGCGCAACCGGCCTCAGCGCCGGCGCCACCAGCGCCGGCGCGGGCGTTCCGCGGGCGGCGCCGGTGCCGGCGGCGGGGCCGGCGGCCGGTCCCGCCGCCAGCCCTCGACGAGCGCGTCGACGTCGGCCAGCCCGGGCACCGGCGCCCACCGGCTCTCCTGCGGCAGCCGCCAGAAGGCCTGGACCCGGGCGTTGTAGTCCTCGGCGAGCGCGCGGACGGCGTCCTCGCTCGGCAGCCGGGCCGCCCGCGCCGGCAGCTCGTCGCGCTCGCGCCGCAGCCGCAGCCCCGGCGGCAGCATGTCGGCGGTCTCCACGCCCTCCCGGCGCGCCTTGGCCAGCGCCCAGTCGTAGGCGGTCTGCTCGGGGTCGATCCGCAGCGGCTGGCCCGCGCCCGGCAGGCCGGTGAACGCGCCCCGCTCCTGCGCCTGCCGGATCTGCTGCTCCACCCAGGTCTCGAACGAGATCCCCTGGGGCTTCCGGTCGGTCATCGCCCTCCATGTCGTCGCACCCCATGGTCCCCGTTCTGCGAGGCTCGGGCACATGCGGACGACGAGCAGCCGGGAGGTGTACCGCAACCCGTGGATCCGGGTGCGGGAGGACACCGTCGAGCGCGACGACGGCAGCACCGGCATCTACGGCGTCATCGAGAAGGCGCACTTCGCGCTCGTGATCCCGGCCGAGCGCGACGGCTTCTGGCTGGTCGAGCAGTACCGCCACCCCGTGGGCCGCCGGGCGTGGGAGTTCCCGCAGGGCACGTGGGGCGCCGGCAGCGAGGGGACGCCGGAGGAGCTGGCCCGCGCCGAGCTGGCCGAGGAGACCGGGCTGCGCGCGGGCTCGCTGCGCCACCTGGGCCACCTCGACCTCGCGTCGGGCATGTCCACCCAGGAGTTCGACGTGTGGCTGGCCACCGACCTCACGCCCGGCCCCACGGCACGGGAGGCGTCGGAGGCCGACATGCGGCACGCCTTCGTCCCCGAGTCCGAGCTGCGGGCGATGGTCCGCGGCGGCCGGTTCACCGACGGCCCGTCCCTGGCGGCGTACTCGCTCCTGCTCCTCGGGTGAGGACCCCGGTGCCCCCCACCGCCCGCCGGCTCGCGGCGACCCCTGCACCCGGGCCTAGGCGTCGCGGAGGGTGCGCAGCGCGGCGGTGACGCGCAGCAGCTCGTCGAGCATCGCCTTGCCGCCCGCCTCGAGCTCGGCGTTGCCGGCGAAGACCTCGTCGTCGGCGAGGAACTGGGTGAAGAACGGCACCGACACCGCCTCGGGCACGGGGTGCAGGCGCAGCGCGGCGAGCACGGGCTTCAGCGCCGTGGCGGCGCGCAGGCCGGCGGAGACCCCGCCGTAGGACACCAGGCCGGCGGCCTTGTCCGCCCACTCGGCGTGCAGGTGGTCCAGCGCGTTCTTCAGCGACGCCGGGAACGAGTGGTTGTACTCGGGGGTCACGAAGACGAAGGCGTCGGCCCGGTCCACGGTCGCGCTCCAGTCCTTCGTCGTCTGCTGCACGTACCGGCGCAGCCGGGGGTGGTCCGGCTCGTCGAGCAGCGGCAGCCCGACCTCGGCCAGGTCGACCAGCTCGACGTCGAAGCCGGCGTGGGCCTCGGCCAGCTGCTGCACCCAGCGCGCGACCGCGATGCCCTTGCGGCCGGGACGGGTGCTGGCGGCGACCACCTGCAGCACGGGACGGGACATGGCGGCACTCCAGGGGACGGCGCGGGTGGTTCCGTCGAGCTCTCAACTCGTCGCGGCCCCCGTGATTCCGATCCGGCACCGTGACGGACCTCGCAGCACCCTCCTCTCACGTGAGGGTCGAGTCGTGGGGCAGAGTGGTCGCACGTGCCGACCGCTCTCCGCGCCCTCCGTCCGGCCCGCCCCGCCTGGCTCTCGCCGCGCGTCGCCCGTACCGAGGTGCTCGCCGGCCTGGTCGTCGCGCTCGCGCTGATCCCCGAGGCCATCAGCTTCTCGATCCTCGCCGGGGTCGACCCGCAGGTGGGCCTGTTCGCCTCCTTCACCATGGCCGTGGTCATCGCCTTCACCGGCGGCCGTCCGGCCATGATCAGCGCCGCGACCGGCGCGATCGCCCTGGTCGTGGCCCCGCTCGTGGCCGACCACGGCCTCCCGTACCTGATCGCCGCCGTCGTCCTCGGCGGTGTCTTCCAGGTCCTGCTGGCCGTCGCCGGGGTCGCCCGGCTCATGCGCTTCGTCCCGCGCAGCGTGATGGTGGGGTTCGTCAACGCCCTGGCGATCCTCATCTTCGCCGCGCAGGTGCCGCACCTCGTCGGCGTCCCGGCGCTGGTGTACCCGATGGTCGCCGCCGGCCTGGCCGTGGTCTTCCTGCTGCCCCGCCTGACGACGGCGGTGCCGGCGCCGCTGGTGGCCATCGTCGTGCTCACCGCCGTCGCCCTGCTCGCCGGGTGGGACCTGCCCGACGTCGGTGACGAGGGGGCGCTGCCCGACAGCCTGCCCTTCCTCGCGCTGCCCGACGTCCCCCTCACCTGGGAGACGCTGCGCATCATCACGCCCTACGCGCTGGGCGTGGCCTTCGTCGGGCTGATGGAGTCGCTCATGACGGCGAAGCTGGTCGACGACCTGACCGGCACACCCTCCGACAAGACGCGCGAGTCCTGGGGGCAGGGCGTGGCCAACGTCGTCACCGGCTTCTTCGGCGGCATGGGCGGCTGCGCGATGATCGGCCAGACGATGATCAACGTGAGGTCGGGTGCCCGCACCCGGCTGTCGACGTTCCTCGCCGGCGTCCTGCTGCTGGTGCTCGTGGTGGCGCTCGGCGACGTCGTCGCCCTCATCCCGATGGCCGCGCTGGTCGCCG
The DNA here is from genome assembly GCF_054050735.1 of Blastococcus sp. SYSU D00813. Lineage (NCBI taxonomy): Bacteria > Bacillati > Actinomycetota > Actinomycetes > Geodermatophilales > Geodermatophilaceae > Blastococcus > Blastococcus sp. SYSU D00813. The sequence continues at coordinate 175,107 of NZ_JBJGZX010000002.1, read as the reverse complement.
TGATGGTCTTCGTGTCGATCGCCACGTTCGACTGGCACAGCCTGCGCACCCTGCCCCGGATGCCGCGCAGCGAGACCGCGGTGATGCTGGCGACCGTGGCGGTCACGCTGGTCACCCACAACCTCGCGATCGGCGTCGGGGTCGGCGTCCTGGTCGCCTGCGTGCTGTTCGCCCGGCGCGTGGCGCACGTGGTCCGCGTCGAGCGGGTCGTCGACGGCGACACCGCCCGCTACACGGTCGAGGGCGCGCTCTTCTTCGCCTCCAGCAACGACCTCGCCGGGCAGTTCGACCCCGCCGTCGACCCCGACCGGGTCGTGGTCGACCTCTCGCGCGCGCACGTCTGGGACGCCTCCACGGTCGCCGTGCTCGACGCCCTCGCCCACCGCTACGCCGCCCGCGGCAAGCAGGTCGAGATCGTGGGCCTCGCCGGCCACTCCGCCGACCGCTACGAGCGGCACACCGGCCGGCTCGTCGGGGCGCACTGATGACCCGGCTGGTGCAGATCGGCCAGGTCGCCGAGCGCACCGGGCTCAGCCTGCGCACGATCCGCTTCTACGAGGAGAGCGGGCTCGTGGTCCCGACGGCCCGCAGCGAGGGCGGCTTCCGGCTCTACAGCGAGGACGACGTCGGCCGGCTGGAGGTCGTCAAGCGGATGAAGCCGCTGGGCTTCACCCTCGACGAGATGCGCGAGCTGCTGACCCTGCTCGCCGACCTCGCGGCCACCGGGAGGCCGGAGCGCGCGGCGCTGGTCGATCGGTTGCGGATGTTCCACGAGGCCGCCCGGGTGCGGGTGGACGCGCTGCGGGCGGAGCTCGCCGTCGCCGAGGAGTTCGCGGCCGGCCTCGCCGGCCGGCTGTCCGCCGTCCGCGACTGACGTCCGCGGGAGCTCCCCGGCACGGGCACTGCGCGCTCCGGGACCGATCCGCCGCCGGGACGGGCACTCCGCGCACACTGCCCGTGGCCGGACGCGACCCGAGCGCGACCCGATCGTGACTTGACCCGCACGCGCCGCTCGTGCCCCTGACCGGCCACGACGCGGAGCGTGGCGACCCTCCACCGAACGGGTGATCCGGTCCGCCGGGGCGCTGCGGGAGCCCGCGGCAGCCCGCAGGCTGGCCGTCGTGCCGCTGACCGCCCCCGGCTTGCCGGACCTGCCACCGGACCTGGCCGGCCCGGTCGCGGTGCAGCTCGCCAAGCCGGTGCGGGACCTCCCCGCGGCCGGCGCGCTTCCCGGCGGCTGCCTCTACGAGCCGAAGTGGGACGGCTACCGCCTGGTCGTCGTCCGCGGCGCGCGCAGCACCCGGCTGTGGTCGAAGCAGGGCCGCGACCTGACCGACCGCTTCCCCGACGTCGCCGCCGCCGCGCTCGCGCAGCTGCCGGCCGGCTCCGTGGTCGACGGCGAGGTGGTCATCTGGCACGACGACCGGCTGGACTTCGGCCTGCTGCAGAAGCGGATGGTCACCGCCCCCGGCCGGATCGCCGCCCAGGCCGCCGCGGCGCCGGCGTCCTACGTGGCCTTCGACCTGCTCGCCGCCGGCGGCACCGACCTGCGCCGCCGCACGCTGCGGGTCCGCCGCGCGGAGCTGGAGGCGCTCGCCGCGCGGTGGGCGCCGCCCATGCAGCTCTCCCCCGCCACCACCGACCCCGACGAGGCCCGGCAGTGGTCCCGCGAGTGGCGCGCCGCCGGCGTGGAGGGCCTGGTCGCCAAGGGCGCCGGCACGCGCTACGCGCCCGGCCGGCGGGAGTGGCTGAAGGTCAAGTCGTGGGAGACCACGGAGGTGCTCGCCGGTGGGGTCATCGGCTCCGTCGACCGGCCCAGCCAGCTGGTCGCCGGGCGCTACCGGGACGGCGAGCTGGTCGTCGTCGGCCGCACCAGCCCCCTGACGCCGGCCGCGGCCGAGGAGCTGGCCGCCGTCCTCACCCCCGCCGACCCGGGCCACCCGTGGCCCGAGCGCATCGGGACCGGCCGCTTCGGGGGCGGCCGGCTGAGCGTCGCGCTCACCCGCGTGCGGCCCGACGTCGTGGTGGAGGTCAGCGCCGACGCCGCCCTGCAGGCCGGCGTCTTCCGGCACCCGCTGCGCTACGTCCGCACCCGCCCCGACCTGCGCCCCGAGGACGTCCCCGGCATCGGCTGACCCGCGGTCAGGGGTGCTGCGGCACCCGGCCCAGCGACACCAGGAAGCGGCGCAGCAGGTCGGCCAGGCGGGCCAGCTCCTCGTCGTCGAGCCCGGCCAGCAGCCGCCGCTCGGTCTCCAGGTGGTCGGGCAGCGCGGCGTCCAGGGCGGCCCGCCCGGTGTCGGTGAGGGTGACGACGACGCCGCGGCCGTCGGACTCGCTGCGCGTGCGGGTGATCAGCCCGCGCTCCTCGAGCCGGTCCAGCCGCTGGGTGATGGCGCCGGAGGTCACCAGCGCCGTCCGCATGAGCGCGGTGGGGGTGAGCTGGTAGGGCGGTCCCGCCCGGCGCAGCGCCGCGAGGACGTCGAAGGCGGCGGCGTCCAGCCCGTGCCGCGCGAAGGTGGCGCGCTGAGCGAGGTGGACCTCCCGCTGCAGCTGGGTGATCCGGCCGATGACACCCATCGGCGCGCAGTCCAGGTCGGGGCGCTCCCGGGCCCACTGCTCCAGGATGAGGTCGACGGCGTCCGCGGGCTCGCTCATGTCGCGGCCAGCAGGTCGGCGAGGTGCTCGGCGTAGCGGCGGGGCGGCCGGCCCAGCAGCGCGGCGGCCACCCGGGGGCTGCCGGTGAACCCGTGCGCGCGGTAGTGGTCGAGCATCAGCCGCAGGCAGCGCGCCGGGTAGGCGTCCGGCACCTCGCCCGGGGGGACGGCGTCCTCGGCGACGACCTCGCGGCCCAGCGTCGCACCGAGCAGCCCGGCCAGCCGTGGGGCGGTCAGGGGCTCGGGACCGGCGACCTCGAAGGTGCCGCCGTCGAGGCCGTCCTCGGTGAGCAGCACGGCGGCCGCCTCCCCCACGTCGGCGACGTCGACCAGCGACTGCGCCGTCCGCAGGCCCCACCTGCTGTGCAGCACGCCGGTGCGCGCGGCGTGGAGGACCTCTTCGTCGAGGTTCTGCGCGTAGGCGCACGGCTGGAGCACCCGCCAGGGCACGCCGGCCCGGTCGAGCGCCTCCTCGGCGCGGTCCTTGGCGGCGTGGTGCGGCATCGCGCGGGCCTGCGGGCGGAGCACGGAGTGGTAGACGACCCGGCCGACGGCGGCCTCCCGTGCCGCGGCGAACAGCGCCGCGGCGCCCTCGGCCTCACCCGGGTCGAAGTTCGGCCAGATCACGTAGAGCCCGTCGGCGCCGGTGAGGACGGCGGACCACTCCGCCGGCCGCGTCAGGTCGGCCACCACGACCTCGGCGCCCACCACGTCCAGCTCCGGTCGCGGGCCCGGACGGCCCACGACGGCGCGCACCGGCAGGCCGCGGGCCCGCAGCGCCCCGACGACGGCGGTGCCCGTCCGGCCCGCCGCCGCCGTCACCACGATCACCGGAGTAGCTGAGCAGTGAGGGACCCCCGGGTCAAGCCGCCGCTCAGGACAGCGACGTGGCCAGCCGGACGGTCAGCCCCCGACCGTCGTTGAGCAGTTCGACGGAGTCCCACAGCTTGCGCGCCAGCCACAGGCCCATCCCGCCGTGGGCCAGGTCCTCACCGTGGGCCGGTTGGTAGCCGGCCAGGGGGTCGTCGTAGCCGCGGCCGGAGTCGGTGATCGAGCAGACCAGGCGGCGGCCGTCGTTCCACAGCCGTGCCGACACGGGCGCACGGCCGTGCCGGAAGGCGTTGGCGGCGACCTCGCTCACCCCGAGCACCAGGTCCTCCCGGAGGTCGTCGTCGGCGACCACCCCGGCGAGCGCGGCCCGGAGGCGGCCTCGCAGCTCGGCGAGGACGGTGGCACCGTCGACGGCCAGCACCGGCACACCGTCCTCGGCCGGCTCGCGGGGCACCGGCAGCGACCGGACCAGCGCCGCCGGCTCCCGGAACTCGGGGTTGTCGCGCAGGTCGTCGCCGACGGCCAGCTGCGGGTGCGCGGCACGGACGTGCGCCGCCACGTCCTCGTCGATGGCCGTCCGGTCGTAGACGCACAGGACCGAGGCCGGCGCACCGGCGAGGACGGTGTTCGCCGCCGCCTCGAAGCGGATCGCCTCCCGGGGCGAGACGGGGCTGTGGCCCAGGCCCGGCTCGCCCAGCACCCGGATGCGGCCGTTGCCGGTCGCCTGCGCCCGCTGCATCGCCCGGCGCGTGGCGATGAAGGCATCGGGGCCCCGGGCGCCCAGCAGGCTCAGGCGGGTGTCGGACTCCACGGAGCCCGACCGCTCGCCCAGCGCGTCGCAGACCAGTTCCGCGACCTGCGGCAGCACCGCCATGCAGACCAGGTCCCCGGCGTCCAGGCCCGCCTGCAGGAAGGGAGCCGCAGCGGCGAGCAGGGAGGCCGGGTCGTCGTAGATGCAGACGGCGTGCCCGTGGCCGGCCGCGGCGGCGGCCCACCCGCGCACCGACGGCGCGGTGGAGGCCGCGTCGTCCTCAGCCGTTGCGTTCACCCGTTCCTCGACACCTGCAGGGCCGGATCGACCGGCCGACCGGAGAGCATTGTGCGCCACCGGACCCGTGGATGCGCCACCAGGTCCGGCAGCGGACTGCCCGGACGGGTGTGTGCCGAAACCGGCTCGCCCGCGCGCCCCACCCGTCCGAGGGAGGACGCGCGGCCCGGAACGGTCAGTCGCTGTCCACCAGCAGGTCGGCCGGCAGGCCGGACAGCCGCAGGACCCGCTCCGGCGCGCTGCCCGCCGTCACCCGGACCCGCGCCCGCCCACCGGCCGCACGAGCGGCGGCCGCGACCTCGAGCAGCAGGCCGACCCCGGCGCTGGCCAGGTAGCTCACCGGCCGCAGGTCCAGCACCGCCTCCACCGACGGCCGGGACACCGCGGCGAGCAGCTCCGGTCCCAGCCGGCCCACCGCGAGGAGGTCCAGCTCCCCGGACAGCTCCAGCAGGGGACCGTGCGGGCCGGGCCGCACCGTCAGCGCCGCCTCGTCCTCCGCCGGCGCCGCGTCGGGGGCGGCCGGCGCGGTGGCGGCGTCACCTCCCGGCGCCGGCGGCGCCACGCGGAAGCGGACCTCGGTGCCGCCGCCCTCGGCCGGGCCGATCGAGACGTCGGTGGACAGCGCGCCGATGAGCTCGATGCCCCGCCCGCGGAAGCCCTTGTCCGCGGGGGCCGGGCGCCAGGTGCCGTTGTCGCGCACCCGCACGAGGACCGAGCCGTCGGGCTCGCCCTCGAGCGAGTACTCGCACTCCCCGGCGTGGCCGGGTCCGGGGTAGGCGTGCTCGACCGCGTTGGCCAGCGCCTCCCCCAGCGCCAGCTGCAGGTCGTCGACGGCCTCGGGGTCCAGCCCGGCGGCCGCGGTCCAGGCGGTCACGGTGCGGCGCACCCGGGCCAGCCGCGCGGGATCCGCGGGCAGCCGCTCGGTGAGCGGGGGCGGGAGGACCCGGATGGCGATCACGGCCACGTCGTCGGGCTGGTCGCTGTCACCCAGCACGTCGCCGAGCAGGTGGCGGACCAGCCGCTCCGGGGCGGCAGCCGCGTGCCGCCGGGCGGCGTCGGCGATCCGGCCCAGGCCGGCGTCCAGGGTCTCGCCGCGGCGCTCGACGAGCCCGTCGGTGTAGAGCAGCAGCGTCGTCCCCGGGGCGACCTCCGCCGAGCCCTCGGTGTACCGGCCCCGCCCGGGCACGCCCAGCACGGGGCCGGCGCCGGCGCCGTCGAGCAGGGCGGCACCCTCGCCGGTGACCAGCAGCGCCGGCGGGTGCCCGGCGCGGGACCAGCGGACCCGCCCGGCCGCGCGGTCGACGACCAGGCACGCGGCGCTGGAGGCCAGGGCGCCGGGCAGCCGGGCGGCGAACCGGTCGAGCAGCTCGAGCGCGGCGGCCGGCGGGCACCCCTGCAGCAGCGCGGCGGACAGCGCGCTGCGCAGCTGCCCCATGACCGCGGCGGCGGCCGGCCCCTGGCCCACGACGTCGCCGACGGCGATCGCCACCACGCCGTCGTCGAGCTCGACGACGTCGTACCAGTCCCCGCCGGCCGAGCTGCCGATCGCGCCGGGGAGGTACTCGGCAGCCAGCGCCAGCCCGGGGAGCCGGGGGAGCTCGGCGGGCAGCAGGCTGCGCTGAAGGGTCGTGGCGATGTCCAGCTCGGCCCGGTAGAGGCGGGCCCGGTCCAGGCCCAGCGCGATCTGCTCGGCCACGGCCAGCAGCAGCGTGCGCTCGTCGTCGGGGAAGTGGTGCGGCCGGCCGAACGCCATGCCGAGCACGCCGATCACCCGCCCGCCGACGGCCAGCGGCAGCGCCGCGGCGGCGCCCAGCGGGTTCGTCGCGAGGCTCTCGGCGAGCGCCGACGGCAGGCCCGGACGGTCCGCCGTCACCACGTCCACGCCTTCCACCCACACCGGGCGGCCGGTGCGCACGGCTGCGGTCAGCGCGATGGGTGCGGTCAGCGGGACCGAGGCCCACGCCCGCCGCTCGGCGGCCTCGCGGGGGTCGCGGCCGCTCATGGCCAGCGCGTCCAGCGAGCGGCGCGCGGCATCGAGCTCGTAGACCCCGGCCCGCCCGCCGTCGGGGGTCAGCCCGGCCAGGGCCCGGGCGGCGACGTCGGCGACCTCCTCGGGCGTGGTGGCCGCCGAGACCTCCGCGGTCACCTGCTGGAGCACGGCCAGCCGCCGGGCGGTCGCCCGTTCCCCGGCCAGCAGCAGGACGTTGTCCACCGCCAGCGCGGCCCGGGCGGCCACCTCCTCGACCAGCAGCCGGTCGTCCTCGCCGAGGGGCTGGGTCTCCGCCCGCCGCGCCAGCCCGAGCACGGCCAGCACCCGGCCGCCGACCGACAGCGGCACGGCCATGCCCGACCCGACGGCCAGCGTCGACGCCAGCTCCGGCCGGCCCTCCGGTGGCCACGGCAGCTGGCCGGTGAGGACGCTGCGCCCGCTGCGGACGACGTCCGGCCCGAAGCCGCTCTGCGGGCTGAGCGTCGCGACGGCGGCCTCCGCCGCGCGGTCCAGGCCGGCGATGCCGGCGAAGCGGAGCTGCCCGTCGCCGTCGACCACGCGGGCGGTGCAGATGTCGGCGACCCGGCGGTCGACCAGCAGCCGGCACAGCGCCGAGAGCTGGCCGTCGACCGTGCGCTCCCGGTCCAGCACCGCACCGGCCGCCGCGAGCAGCGCCTGCCGCTCGGTCTCCCGGTGCCGGGCGCTGATGTCGGTGCAGACCCCGACGTGCCCGGCGGAGCCGAGGCCGGCGCCGATCGGCACGGCGCGCTCCAGCAGCCAGGCGTAGGTGCCGTCGGCGCGGCGCAGCCGGAACTCCACCTCCCAGCCCCGATCGTCGCCGGTGGCCTCGGCGACGACGCGCGCCAGTCGCTCCCGGTCGTCGGGGTGGACGCCGTCACGCCAGCCCTCGTCCAGCTCGGCGCCGGCGTCCCGGCCGGTGAAGGCGGTCCACCCGGCGTTGACCAGCACCCGGCGGCCCTCGCGGTCGGAGACCCAGATGAGCGCCGGGGCCAGGTCGGCGATGGCGGTGAAGCGCTCCTCGGCCTCCCGGCGGGCGCGCCCCAGGTGCACGTGCGCGCCGACGCGGGCGAGCAGCTCCTGGGCGGCGAAGGGCTTGACGAGGTAGTCGTCGGCGCCGGCGGCCAGGCCCTCGACCGCGGCCTCCTCGCCGGCGCGGGCCGAGAGCAGCAGCACCGGGACCCGGGACGTGCGCGGGTCGGCCCGCAGCTCGGCCAGCAGCTGCATGCCGTCCAGCCGCGGCATCATCACGTCGCTCACGAGCAGGTCCGGCGGGGCGGCGCGGGCGGCCTCCAGCGCCTCCTGCCCGTCGGCGACCGCGGTCACGGTGTAGCGCGGCGTCAGCAGCCGCACCAGGTAGTCGCGCATGTCGGCGTTGTCGTCGGCGACCAGGACGCGCCCGGCCGGCGTCGCCGGACCGTCCGCTGCGCCGGGCTCGTCGCCCGGCCCGGCGGGGGCCTCCGCGGGGTCGGCCGCGGGCAGCCAGCGCAGCGCCTCGCTGAGGAACGGCGCGGCGGCCCGGCTGACCGCCGGGGCGTCGGGCGTGGCCGGGGCCAGCTGGTCGGCCGGCAGGTGCGCCGTGCCGTAGGGGACGGTGACGGTGAACGTCGTCCCGACGCCGACGGCGCTGTCGGCCGCGACCGTGCCGCCGTGCAGGCCGACGAGCTCGCGCACCATCGCGAGGCCGATGCCGCTGCCCTCGCCCGAGCGCGACCGGGCGCCGGCGACCCGCGTGAAGCGCTCGAACAGGCGGGGCAGCTCGGCGGCGGGGATGCCGGTGCCGGTGTCGGCGACCGTGAGGACGGCGCCCTCGGGTCCCGGCTCCAGCCGCACGGTGATGCCGCCCTCGAACGTGTACTTCAGGGCGTTGGACAGCAGGTTGAGGACGACCTTCTCCCACATGTCCCGGTCGACGTGGACCGGCTCGGGCAGCGGGGCGCACACGACGTCGTAGGAGAGGCCGGCCCGCGCCACGGCCGAGCGGAAGACGCTGGCCAGCTCGGCGGTGGTGGCGGCGAGGTCGACCGGCTCGAACCGGGCCTCGATGCGCCCGGCCTGCAGCCGGGAGAAGTCGAGCAGGGTGTTGACCAGCTTGCCCAGCCGCAGGGCGTTGCGCTCGATGACCTCGAGCTCCTCGCGCACCCGGGACTCCGGCAGCTCGGGCGCTCCCCGCAGCTCCGCCACCGGGCCCATGATCAGCGTGAGCGGGGTGCGGAACTCGTGGCTGACGTTGCTGAAGAAGTCGGTCTTCGCGCGGTCGAGCTCGGCCAGCGCCTCGGCACGCTCCCGCTCGGCCTCGTAGCTGTCGGCGTTCAGCAGGGCGCCGGAGACCTGCTGGGCGACCAGGTCCAGGAAGCCGCTGTAGGCCTCGTCGTGCGGGCGGTGCGGGTTGAGCCCGACCACGAGGAAGCCGGCCAGGTCCTCCGGCCCCTGCCCGGACGCGGTGAGCGGGAGGACGACGGCCCGGTCCGGGGCCTGCTCCCAGGCCCCGGAGGGCAGGTCGGGGAAGCGGGCGCGCAGGCCCTCGACGTGCACCGGCCGGCCGACCCGCAGCGGGGACTGCACGGCGCGGCGGGAGTCGCCGGGCGTGAGCACCGCCGGCAGGATCCCGCCGTCGGTGTCGATGCCGGCGGCCACCGCGAGGCGGGCCGTGTCGTCGTCGTCGTAGAGGTAGACCGCGCTGAACGGCAGGTCGGCCGGGTTGCGCACCAGCTGCTCGCCCACGGCGTCGAGGACCTCGCGGCGGGTGCGGGTGGACGCCAGGGCCGCCGAGAGGTCGCGCAGCGTGGCCATGCGCCGGTCGCCGATGACCCGCTCGGTGGTCTCGGTGACGACGCAGAGCATGCCGGCGGTCCGCCCGGCGTCGTCGTCCAGCGGGCTGTAGGAGAACGTGTGGTAGGTCTCCTCCGGGTACCCGCTGCGCTCCAGGAACAGCAGCAGGTCCTCGTCCCACGTGGCCACGCCGGTCTCGAGCACCGACCGGACACGCGGTCCGATGTCCCGCCAGATCTCGGCCCACACCTCGCGGGCCGGACGGCCCAGCGCCCAGGGGTGCTTGGCCTGCAGCGTGTCGTGCCGGTAGGCGTCGTTGTAGAGGAAGGCGAGGTCCGGGCCCCAGCCGGCCCACATGGCGAAGCGCGAGGTGAGCAGGATCCGGACGGTGTTGCGCAGCGCGGCCGGCCAGGTCTCCGGCGCACCGAGCGGGGTCTGCGACCAGTCCCGCTCCGCCATCGCCGCGCCGACGTCCCCACCGCCGGCGAAGAGGCTCGCGCCCAGGGCGTCGTCCGTCACCGGGGCATCACCCTCCGGATGGTAGGACGCACGGGTCCCCCTCGCCCGAGCGCCCCCGGGTCACCCGGCGGGCTCGGCCGCGGCCGGCCCGCCGGTGGCGCGCGCCGCGCACGAGGCGGTGCCCAGCCACGCGTGTGGTGCCCCCTGGTAGCACCAGCCCAGCCGCGGCCGGCGGCCGCTGACCCACAGCGCGGGCACCCGCTCGTCGCCGGCCCGCGAGCCGAGCAGGGAGAAGCAGCCGCGGGAGCGCAGCACCCCGGGGTCGGAGACGAGCACCGCCAGGCCCTCCGCGACGGTCAGCGGGGTGCGGCCGGCCCCGGCGAGCCGGGGCGCGACGTCCCGCGGCGGGACGGCGAGGGTGTCCGGGCCGGTGTCGACGTCGAGCAGCAGGTAGGGCACCGGGGGCACGCCGAGCTCGGGCAGCGGCGCGAACCGGGCGACGTCCTCGGCGCTCATCGTGCTGAACCCGCCGCCGCCGGCGGTCTGCACCGTGGCCAGCACGTCGAGCACCGGGACGTCGGGCACGACCACCACGAAGGGCACCCGGTCGGCGGCCGGCGGCGTCCCGGTGGGCAGCACGTCCCGCAGCGGCTCGCAGCAGGCCCGGAAGCACTCCTCCGCCAGGCCCAGCATCGCCGGCAGGCCGGTGGCGACCAGCGCGTGCACCTGGCGGTCGAACTCCAGCTCGGCGGCGGCGGCGGCCGGCAGTGCGGGGAGTGCGGGCAGCGCGGACACGGGCTCTCCTCGTCCTCGGTGACTGGGCGCCGGCCCTGCGCTCCCCCGGCCGGCGCGTCCCCCTGCGGCCGAGGAGTCTGCCGCACACCGGCCCCTCGCGTCACGGCCGGCTCAGGCCCGGCGGCCCCCGACGGCGGCGAGCTCGGCGACCGGGCGTCCCGTGGCGGCGGCGACCTCCGCCTCGTCCAGCGCCCCGCAGTCCAGCCCGCGCAGCACCACCCCGGCCAGGGCGCGGGCGGTGGCGGGCTCGTCGAGCACCCCGCCGTCCACCCGGTCCAGGTAGGCGGCGAGCCGGGCGGCGGCCGCCGGCAGCGCGGCCCGGAAGAAGGCGTAGGTGGCGGTGTACCGGGTGACCAGCTGGGCCGGGTGCAGGTCCCAGCCCTGGTAGAAGCCGCGCTCCAGGGCCCGCCGCACCAGCCGGGCGTGCAGCCGCCAGGCGGCGTGCACGTCGGCGGTGGCCCCGACCGGCAGCACGTTGGTCGAGCCGTCCACCGGGTGGGCGCCGGTGCCCGCGACCGCCACCTGCACCAGCTGCTTGGCGAAGTCGGCCGCGGGGTGGTCGGAGGCCTGGTGCTCGGCGGCGATGCCGAGCGAGGCGCTGTAGTCGTAGGTGCCGTAGTGCAGGCCGATCAAGCGGGGCCCGGCGACGTGCACCATGCGGGCCAGCGCCACGGTCCCGTCGGCGGCGACCACCGCCTGCGGGGTCTCGATCTGCAGCTCCAGGTCCAGCGTCGCGCCGTGCGCGGCCTGCAGCGCGTCGAGGACCGGCAGGAAGGCCCGCACCTGCTCGACGTCGGTGACCTTCGGGAGCGTGACGACGGCGCGGCCGGGCCCGAGCGCCCCGAGGAAGAGGTCGAGGGTGCGGACGCCGCGCCGCCGGGTCGGCGCCTCCAGGGACTTCGCGCGGATCCCGACCGAGGGCGGGGCGACGCCGGCCGCGCGGTCGGCCGCCACGGCCGCGGCCGCGCGCTGCACGTCGTCGTCCTCCCGGTCCGGCGGGCCCCGGTAGCCGTCCTCGGCGTCGACCCGCAGGTCCTCGACCGGCTCGGCCGCCAGCTTGGCCCGCACGCGGGGCAGCACCTGCTCGACCAGGCCCGCGTCCAGGCCGAGGTCGGGCAGCCCGTGCTCGTCGAGCGCCGCCAGGGCCGCCGCGCCCCACTCGCCCGCCAGCCCGGGGACGACGGCGTCGGCCGGGACGTAGCAGGTGTGCACCGGCTGGCGCTCCGGCCAGTCGCCGGGGTACCGGGCCAGCCGGAGCGCGTCGGTCGGGGTGAGCCGCCGGTCGAGCTCCGCGTAGACGGTCTCGTCCAGGCTCATGGCGCAGCTCCGATCTGCCCGGCCGCGGTGCGGGGGCCCGCCGCGAGCCTGCGAGTGGTGGGGGGCACCGGGGTCCTCCCTCAGTCGACCAGCTCGTAGGCCGGCAGCGTCAGGAAGTCGGGGAACTCGTCGGCGAGGGCCACCCGCTCGAACAGCTCCCGCGCCTCGGCCAGGTGGGGCAGCTCGCCCATGCCGGCCACCTCCTCGGCGACCACCCGGCGCACCAGCTCCGCGGTGACGGTCTCCCCGTCGTCGAGCTCGACGCCGTTGTGCACCCACTGCCACACCTGCGAGCGGCTGATCTCGGCGGTGGCGGCGTCCTCCATCAGGCCGTGGATGCCGACGGCGCCGTTGCCGCCCAGCCAGGCCGCCAGGTAGCGGATCGCGACCTCGACGTTCGACCGCAGCCCGGCCGTGGTGCGCCCGCCGGGGACGCCCGCCACGTCGAGCAGCTGCGCCGACGTCACCGACACCTCCGGCCGCTGCCGGTCCAGCTGGTTGGGCCGGTCGCCGAGGACGGCGTCGAAGGCCTCCCGGCACAGCGGCACGAGGTCGGGGTGGGCGACCCAGGAGCCGTCGAAGCCGTCGCCGGCCTCCCGCGTCTTGTCCTCCCGGACCTTGGCGAACGCCCGCTCGTTGACCTCGGCGTCGCGCCGGCTGGGGATCGCCGCGGCCATCCCGCCGATCGCCATCGCCCCGCGCCGGTGGCAGACGGCGACCAGCTGGTCGGTGTACGCCCGCATCATCGGCGCGGTCATGGTCACCGCGCCGCGGTCGGGGAGCACGAAGCGCGGACCGGCGTCGCGGAAGGTCTTGATCACGCTGAACAGGTAGTCCCAGCGGCCGGCGTTGAGACCGGTGGCGTGGCTGCCGAGCGCGTGCAGCATCTCCTCCATCTCGAAGGCCGCCGGGATGGTCTCGATCAGCATCGTGGCGCGGATCGAACCCGCCGGGAGGTCCAGCACCTGCTCGGCGTGGTCGAACACCAGCGCCCACAGCGCGGCCTCGAGACGGCCCTCCATCTTGGGCAGGTACAGATACGGGCCGCTGCCGCGGTCGAGCTGCTCGCGGGCGTTGTGGAACAGGTACAGCCCGGCGTCGACGAGCGCGCCCACGGCCGGCTCGCCGTCGACCAGCAGGTGGCGCTCGGGCAGGTGCCAGCCACGGGGGCGGGGCACGATCGTCGGCAGGTCGCCGTCCTCCCGCAGGCGGTACTCCCGGCCGTCGGGGCTGGTGGAGGCCAGCGTCCGGCGGACGGCGTCGCGCAGCACCACCTGCCCGCCGACGACGTTGCGCCAGTGCGGGGTGTTGGCGTCCTCGAGGTCGGCCAGCCACACGTCGGCGCCGCAGTTGAGGGCGTTGACGGCCATCTTCGGCTCGGTGGGGCCGGTGATCTCCACCCGGCGGTCGACCAGCCCCGGCGGCGGGGGCGGCACCCGCCAGTCGCCGTCCCGGACCTCCGCCGTCCCCGGGCGGAAGTCGATGGTGCCCGCCGCGGCGATCTCGGCCCGGCGGACGGCGCGGGCGGCCAGCAGCGCGTCGCGCTGGGTGCCGAAGCGGCTCTGCAGGTCGCCGACGAAGGCCAGCGCCTCGGGGGTGAGCACCTCCCCGGCCCGGTCGACGTCCGGTCCGACCACGCGCACGTCGGTCATCAGGGCCTCCTCAGTGCTGTGGGGCTGGCATCCTCTCACCGTGGCCAGCCTCGACGAGTTCAACTCCGGGCCCGCCGACCGTGCCGTGGAGTCGTTGCGGGCCTGTAACGCCGCCGCGCGCTTCGCCGCCGAGGTCGCCGCCGGCCGGCCCTACCCCGACGTGGAGACGCTCGTCCGGCGCGCCGGCGAGGTCGCCCGCGGGCTGTCGTGGGACGAGGTGTCGATGGCGCTGGCCGCCCACCCGCGGATCGGCGACCGGGTGCCAGGCTCGTCGGCCGAGGCCGAGTCCTCCCGCCGCGAGCAGGCGGCGATGGGCGGGGCGGACGACGAGGTCCGGGCGGCGATCGTGCAGGGCAACCGGGACTACGAGGAGCGCTTCGGGCACGTGTTCCTCATCCGGGCGGCCGGGCGGTCGCCGGAGGAGATGCTCGCGGAACTGCGGCGGCGGCTGTCGGCCGACGAGGACGCCGAGCGCGCCGAGGTGACCGAGCAGCTGGCGCAGATCACCGAGCTGCGGGTGCGGGGGCTGGTGGCATGAGCGTCTCGACGCACGTGCTCGACGCGGTGGCCGGGCGGCCGGCCGCCGGGGTCGCCGTCCGGTTGTTCGTCGGCGACGACCTGCTCACGCAGGGGGTCACCGACGCCGACGGCCGCTGCCGGCTGACCGAGGAGGCGACCGCCCTCGGCCCGCACCGGCTCGTCTTCGCCACCGGCGCGTGGTTCGCCGAGCGCGGCGCGCCCGCCTTCTGGCCGGAGGTGACGCTGACCTTCACCGTCGCCGACCCGGCCGCCCACCACCACGTGCCGCTGCTGCTGTCCCCCTACGCGTACTCGACCTACCGCGGCAGCTGACGGTCCCCCTGCAGGGGCCCGCCGCGAGCCCGCGAGCGGTGGGAGCAGGAGGGTCCTTCCTGTGCAACACGGGCGCAACAGCGCCGGGAGAGGGTGCAGCCATGGCGATCCGGCTCGGGGCGAACCAGTACGGCAAGGCGGAGGTCCGCGTCGTCGCGGTCGACCGCAGCTCACCGCGGCACGAGATCGTCGACCTCAACGTCACCACCACGCTGCGCGGGGACTTCACGGCCGCGCACACCGCCGGCGACAACGCCCACGTGCTCAGCACCGACGCGCAGAAGAACACCGTGTTCGCCTTCGCCCGCGAGGGGGTGGGCTCCCCCGAGGCCTTCGCGCTGCGGCTGGCCCGCCACCTCGCCGGCGCCTACCCGTGGATCAGCGGCGCGCGCGTGGCGGTGGAGTCGTACGGGTGGGAGCGCATCCCGGTGGGCGGGGCCCCGCACGACCACGCCTTCCGGCGCCCCGGCGGGGAGGTGCGGACGGCGGTCGTCACGGTGGACGGCGACGAGACGCACGTGCTCGCCGGGCTGGCCGACCTCGTCGTCCTCAAGACGACGGGCAGCGAGTTCCGGGGCTTCCCCCGCGACCGGTACACGACGCTGGCCGAGACGACCGACCGCGTCCTGGCCACCGCGGTCACCGCCCGCTGGCGGTACACCGGCACCGACCTGGCGTGGGACGACGTGTCCACCGGCGTGCGCACGACGCTGCTGGAGACCTTCGCCGCCACCTACTCCCTGGCGCTGCAGCAGACGCTCTACGCGATGGGCGAGGCGGTGCTCGAGCGCTTCCCGGAGGTGGCGGAGGTGCGGATGTCGATGCCCAACAAGCACCACTTCCTGCAGGACCTCTCGGCGTTCGGGCTGGACAACGTCCCCGGCGAGCGGCCGGTCGTCTACCACGCCGACGACCGCCCGTACGGCCTGATCGAGGGCTCGGTGGTGCGCGACGAGGCGCCGCCGGCCGACGTCGCCTGGCTCGGCACGCCCGGGTTCTGCTGAGCCCCGGTCAGGCCGGCTCGAGCGCGACGCCCGCGGCGACGACGGTGGCGTGCACCCGCAGGTCGGCGCCGCGCTCGTCGTCGGTGCCCTGGACCCGCGGGTCGAGGTCCACCCGGCCCGGTCCCGAGCTGTGCACCCACACCCGCCAGCCGGCGGGCACCCGCACCTCGGCGCCGGACATCCAGGCGCGGACGGTCAGGTCCACACCGCCGGGCACGCGGGGCACCCCGCCCAGGTCCAGCTCCGCGCCCGCCATGACCAGGTCCAGCCGCACCCGGGAGAGCTCCGGGGAGCGCGGGCGCAGCTCGGTCCCGCCCATGAGGCGGAACCGGCGGATGCCCGCGGTGGTGTCGTCCCCCTCGTCCCTGTGCCGTGCCAGCACCCGGCCGGTCAGCACGCCGCCGGCCTGCAGGACGACGGCGCCGGCCAGCCAGGGCAGCACCCGGCGGAGGAGGAGGGGTATGGCCATCCCCACACCCTGCCCGGCCGGACTCGCCCTGCCCAGAGCCACCGGCCCCTGGCACGATCGGCGCCCGTGACCGCCGAGCGGGAGACGCTGACCTACGAGCTGTTCGGGACCGCCAGCCGCGAGCTCGCCGAGCAGGTCGCCGCCGACGGCTTCGAGCCGGACCTGATCCTGGCGATCGCCCGCGGCGGGCTCTTCCTCGGCGGGGCGCTGGGGTACGCGCTGGACGTGAAGAACCTCTTCGTGATGAACGTGGAGTTCTACACCGGCGTCGACGAGCGGCTGGACCTGCCCGTCGTCCTCCCGCCGACCCTCGACCAGGTCGACATCACCGGGGCCAACGTGCTGGTCGCCGACGACGTCGCCGACACCGGCAAGACCCTCGAGCTGGTGCGCGACTTCTGCACCGGGTACGTGGCCGAGGTGCGGACGGCGGTGGTCTACGAGAAGCCCCGGTCGGTGGTGCGCTGCGACTACGTCTGGCGGCACACCGACCGGTGGATCGACTTCCCGTGGTCGTCCCAGCCGCCGGTGCGCTCGCGCTCCACCCGGCCCGCGCACTAGCCCGTTCCCGCAGGCGCCGCGCGGTGCTACACAGCCGCGGCGTGAGCACCCCGACGCCCTCCCCGCGCCCGCCCTCCGCCGCCACCGACCCGGAGGAGGCCTGGCGGCAGCGGATGCTGTACGTGGCCGAGCAGAACCAGCAGACGCTGCGGCGGGTGGCCGCCGACGTCCGCACCGTCCGGACGATCCTGGTCGTCTACGCCTTCCTCGCCGTGCTGTCGGCCTGCGCCGCCGTCCTCCTCACCCTCCTCGCGGCCTAGGGCCTCGGCCGGGGGCCGGCTAGTACCGGAAGTGGGCCACCGAGGCCTGCAGCGAGCCGGCCATCCGGGCGACCTCGTCGATCGCCGTGCGCGCGTCGGCCATGGCGCGGGTGGTGGCGCCGCTGGCGTCGGCGACCGCGGTGATGTTCTCGGCGATCCGGCCGGCCGAGACGGCGGCCTCGCCGACGTTGCGGTTCATCTCGGTGGTCGTCGCGGTCTGCTCCTCGACCGCCGCGGCGATGGTGCCCTGGGCGTCGTTGATGACCCCGATGACCGAGGCGATCTCGCGGATGGCCACCACGGCGCCCTCGGTGTCGCCCTGGATCGCGGCCACCCGGGCGGTGATGTCCTGCGTGGCCTTGGCCGTCTCCTGGGCCAGCTCCTTGACCTCGTTGGCGACGACGGCGAAGCCCTTGCCCGCCTCGCCGGCCCGCGCCGCCTCGATGGTGGCGTTGAGGGCCAGCAGGTTGGTCTGCTCGGCGATCCCGGTGATCACCTTGACCACGTCGGCGATCTCCACCGACGACCGGCCGAGCTCGGCGACCACCGCGGTGGTCCGGTCGGCGGCCTCCACGGCCTGGCCGGCGACCCGCGCCACCTCGGCGGCGTTCTGCGCGATCTCCCGGATCGAGGCGCCCATCTGCTCGGACCCGGCCGCCACGGTCTGCACGTTGACCGACACCTGCCCGGCCGCGCCGGCCACGACCTCCGACTGCGCGGAGGACTCCACGGCCAGCCGGCCGAGGTCCTGGGCCGAGGCCGACAGCTCCTCGGTGGCCGAGGCCAGCGTGGTGGAGCTGTCGCCGATGGCGGTCACCACCGCCCGCATGCTGGCCATGGAGGCCTCCAGCGCGGTCGCCATCCGGCCGACCTCGTCGCGGCTCGTGACGCCGGCGCTGCCGCGGAGGTCCCCCTCGGCCAGCCCGGCCACCAGCGCGCCCACCCGGCGCAGCGGGCCGACGACCGAGCGCGTGACCACCCAGCCCAGCAGCGCGAGGACGACGACGCCGGCCACCGCGACCACCACGGCGATCGTGACCGCCGTCGAGCGCTGGTCCGCCGAGCGGTCGGCGGCCGCGGTCGCGAAGGCGGTGACCTCGGCGCCGAGGGTGGGCAGCTCGTCCTCGAGCGTCCCGAACGCGTCCGCGAACTGCGGGTAGGCGGCCTGCGCGGCGGCCAGGTCGCGGCCGGCGAGGGCCACGATGTCGGCCGCCGACGCGAGGTAGCCCTCGACGGCGGGGGTGACCGCGTCGAGCGCGGCGATCACGGCGGGGCTCAGGTCGTCCTCGCGCACCTCGGCGAGGACCCCGCGGAACACGTCCTCGTGCTCGGCCAGGTCGGCGACGGCCTCGGCGTACAGGGCACCCTGCCCGGCGCTCACCAGCGCCTGGAGCACGTCGCCGCGGACGGCGTCGTGCATCATGTCGGCGAGCAGCATGTCCTCGCCCGCCTCGGCGCTGGCGAGCAGCTCGTCCGCGGTCTCGCCGGTGCCGGCCAGGGCCTGCAGGGTGACCGCCGCGAAGACGGCGAGGGCTCCGGCGCCCGCGGCGACCAGGGCGGCCAGCTTCACGCCGAGGGGACGGTCGGACCAGTAGCGCGCCATGGAAGGGCTCCGAGAGGCCTGTGGTCGGTGATCGCGGTCACGACCACCGTGGCGGGTCTATCGGCGGCAGCCCGAGCGGCCTCGTTCCGAAAGTCCGAGAATCCTGCAGGACCACCGGACTTTCTCGTTCCGGTAGCCGGCCCGGACGGAGCCACCTGCCCGGTCACCCACGCGTCGAGACCGTCACGGTGAACTGCCGGCCGGCCGCGGCGACGCGGGTCGGGCCGACCAGCCGGCGCAGCGCGGCGCGGTGCGGGAGGCGGTTGTTGTAGACGGTCCACAGCTCCCCGCCGGGCCGCAGCACGCGGGCCGCAGCGGCGAACAGCCGGTCGGCCGCTGCCGTCACGACCGCGGTCCCCAGGTGGAACGGCGGGTTGCAGACGACGAGGTCCACGCTCCCGGCCGGGACGTCCGCGGCGGCGTCGTCCCGGGTGACCCGGATCCGGCCGGCCGCCCCGTTGGCCTCCGCCGTCGCCCGCGCGGACGCCACCGCGGCCGCGGACTGGTCGGTGGCGAGCACCGTCAGCCCCGGCCGGGCCGCGGCCAGCGCCACCGCGAGCACGCCCGTGCCGCAGCCGAGGTCCAGCGCCGTGCGGGCGTCCGGGGCCGCCGGGGGCAGCGCGCGCAGGAGGGCGCGGGTGCCGTCGTCCACCCGCGTGCCGGCGAACGCGGCGCCGTGGGCGCACACGGTGAGGCCCGTGGCGTCGTCCCGCCGGCAGCGGGGGAACGACGGCGCGACGTCCCGCCGCGGCCGGCGCGCGACGAGCAGCCGGGACTTCTGCCGCGCCAGCGTGGCGGAGACGTCGGTGAACCCGGTGCGCAGGACGTCGTTCATCGCGTGGGTCATGTGCTTGACCCGGCCGCCGACGAGGAGGGTGACGTCGTCCGCGGCACGGGCGGCGGCCAGCTCGGTCAGCTCGCGCAGCGCGTCGAGGGCCTTCGGGGCCTTGGCGAGCACGACGCGTGCGCCGGCGAACAGGTCGCCGTCCAGGGGGAGCGACCGGTACGTGCCGGCCAGGCCGGTCCGCGCGGCGTTGGCGGCGAGCGCGAGCTCGCCGACCAGCAGGTCCTGGTGCACCCGGACCTCCCGGGCCCCGTGCAGGGCGACGGCGCCCAGGGTGAGGGCGCCGTGGGAGTCGTCGACGACCACGACCTCACCGGGCCGTGCCGCCGCGAGCAGCGGCGCGGCCTCGTCGAGGAGCAGCCGGTCGGTGGCGTCGACGGCGACGAGTTCCGGTGCCTCGACGTCCGGCTCCCGCCGCAGCCGCGCGAACAGGTCGGCGCCGTCGGGGGCGGGGCTCACCGCCGGGGCGTCGCGGCGACGAGGTCGGCGACCACGCGCCCCAGCTGCGGCCCGACGTCCTCCTGCAGGAAGTGACCGCCCCCGGCGAGGGTCACGTGCGGCCGCACCCGGGCGCCCGGGACCAGCCGCTGGAACACCGCGTCGCCGCCGCCGGTGATCGGGTCGGAGTCGGAGAACGCGGTGAGGAACGGCTGGTCCCAGCGGGCGAGCACCTCCCACGCCGCCCGGTTCGCCGCGGCGGCCGGGTCGTCGGGGCTCGTGGGCACCAGCGCCGGGAAGACCCGCGCGCCGGCGGTGTGGCGGTCGTCGGGGAAGGGCGCGTCGTAGGCGGCGACCACCTCGGCGGGGAGGGCGGTGACCGTGCCGTTCTGGACGATGCGCCCCACCTCGAACCGCTCCGCCGTGGCGGCGAACCGCTGCCAGGCGAGGAACGCCTCGCTCATCGGGGAGTC
The DNA here is from genome assembly GCF_054050735.1 of Blastococcus sp. SYSU D00813. Taxonomy (NCBI): domain Bacteria; kingdom Bacillati; phylum Actinomycetota; class Actinomycetes; order Geodermatophilales; family Geodermatophilaceae; genus Blastococcus; species Blastococcus sp. SYSU D00813. The sequence continues at coordinate 155,067 of NZ_JBJGZX010000002.1, read as the reverse complement.
GCCGGTGGGGAGGCCGGTGTTGGACACCACGACCCGGGCGAACCGGTCGGGGTGCTCGCCGACCAGGCGCAGCCCGATCAGGCCGCCCCAGTCCTGGGCGACCAGCGTGACGTCGGTCAGCCCGAGCCCCTCGAACAGCGCCTGGCGGACCCACTCGACGTGGGCGGCGTAGGTGTACGCGGCCGGGTCGTCGGGCTTGTCCGACCGGCCGAACCCGATGAGGTCCGGCGCGACCACGCGCAGGCCGGCGTCCACGAGCACCGGGATGACGCGGCGCCAGAGGAAGGACCACGACGGCTCGCCGTGCAGCAGGACGACGACCTCGCCGTCGGGCGGTCCGGCCTCGACGAACGCCATCCGCAGCGCCTCGCCGCCGACCGTCGGCCCGCCGCCGAAGGTGACGTGACCGACCGGGTACGGGAAGTCGGGGACGGCGGCGAAGCGCTCCTCGGGCGTGCGCAGGACCTCCACGGCTAGACGCCGGGCAGGCCGACCGGGCAGGAGACGCCGGTCGAGTGCACCGGGCAGTAGCCGTTCGGGACCTTGTGCAGGTACTGCTGGTGGTAGTCCTCGGCGTAGAAGAACTCGCCGAGCGGGGCGATCTCGGTGGTGATCTCGCCATAGCCCGCGGCGCGCAGCCGCTCCTGGTAGGCGTCGCGGGTGGCGCGCGCGGCGGCCTCCTGCTCCGGCGACGCGTAGTAGATCGCCGAGCGGTACTGGGTGCCCACGTCGTTGCCCTGGCGCATGCCCTGGGTGGGGTCGTGGTCCTCCCAGAACGCCTTGAGCAGCTGCTCGTAGCTGGTCACGGCCGGGTCGAAGACGACCAGCACGACCTCGGTGTGCCCGGTGCGCGCCGAGCACACCTCCTCGTAGGTCGGGTTGGGCGTGTACCCGCCCGCGTAGCCGGCGGCGGTGGAGTAGACGCCGGGCAGCTGCCAGAACACCTTCTCGACGCCCCAGAAGCAGCCGGCGCCGAAGACGGCGGTCTGCATGCCCTCGGGGAACGGCGGCCGGATGCGGTTGCCGTTGACCGCGTGGAACTCGGGCACGAAGGGGAGGGGGTCGGGGCGGCCGGGCAGCGCGTCCTCGCGCGCCACGGGCTCGGTCTTGTACCGCGAGAACAACGACATACCCCCAGCGTAGGACCGTCGCGCCACCCCGGACGGCGCCGCGGGCGCGGCCGTTGCAGGATCGACGGCGACTCCCCCGCCCCGCTCCCCGGAGGTCCGCCGTGCCCGTGTCCGCCCGAGAGTGGCACCTCGCCGCCACCCCGCACGGCGAGCCGACCCCGGAGGACTTCCGGCTCGTCGAGGTCGAGCACCCCGACCCGGCGGAGGGCCAGGTCGTCGTCCGGATGGTCGCGATGTCGGTCGACCCCTACATGCGCGGGCGGATGCGGCCGGAGCCCTCGTACGCCGCGCCCTGGGAGGTCGGCGAGGTGATGAAGGGCGGCGCGGTCGGCCGGGTCGTCGAGTCGCGGGCCGACGGCGTCCCGGTCGGGGCGCTCGTGCTCACCGACGCCGGCTGGCGCGACGTCGCCGTCCTGCCCGCCCGGGAGGTGCGGGTGCTGCCGGTGCTGGAGGGCGTCTCGCCGACCCACCACCTCGGCGTCCTCGGCATGCCGGGGCTGACGGCCTACGCCGGGCTGTTCCGGGTGGCCGCGTTCGAGGCCGGGGACGACGTCTTCGTCTCCGGCGCGGCGGGCGCGGTGGGCAGCCTCGTGGGGCAGTTCGCGCGGCTGCGCGGCGCGGGCTCGGTCGTGGGCAGCGCCGGCAGCCCGGAGAAGGTGGCCTGGCTCACCGGCGAGCTGGGCTTCACCGCCGCGTTCGACTACCACGACGGGCCGGTGTCCCGGCAGCTGCGGACGGCGGCACCCGACGGGATCAGCGTCTACTTCGACAACGTCGGCGGGGACCACCTGGAGGCCGCGATCGGCTCGCTGCGGGTGCACGGCCGGGCGGCGCTGTGCGGCTCGATCTCCGGCTACAACGCCACCGAGCCGCCGCCGGGACCGCGGAACATGAGCCTGATGGTGAGCAAGCGGCTGACCCTGCGGGGCTTCCTGGTCAGCGACCACGGCGACCTGCGGGCGGAGGCCACCGAGGCGATCGCGGGCTGGCTGCGGTCGGGCGAGCTGGTCGCCCGGGAGACGGTGCACGAGGGGCTGGACCGGGCGGTCGACGCCTTCCTCGACCTCCTGCGCGGGGGCAACACCGGGAAGATGGTCGTCCGGCTCGCCCCCGACCCGGACTGACGTGACCGCCGCCGTCCCCGCGCTGGAGCACGTCGGGGCGCCGGTGCCGGCCCGCGCCGTCGCCCTGTTCTGCCACGGCGGCACCGTGGAGAGCGTGCAGCCGCCGCGGGAGCGGGCGCTGTCGCTGCTGCGGATGCGGACGATCGAGGAGTTCGTCCGCCGCAGCGTGGGCCCGCGGGGGCTGGACACCTACCTGCTGCGCTACCGGGTGGCGGGGTGGAACGGGGTCGCCGCGGACGCGTTCGCCGACGTCCGGTGGGCGCTGGCGCGGATCCGGGACGAGCACGGGGACGACGTCCCGGTCGTGCTCGTCGGCCACTCGATGGGCGGCCGGGCGGTGCTGCGGGCCGGCGGCGAGCCCGGCGTCGCGGCGGTCTGCGCGCTGGCCCCGTGGACGCCGCCGGGCGAGCCGGTGGCCCACCTGCGGGGGCGGACCGCCGTCCTGCTGCACGGCCGCGGCGACCGGTGGGTGCCGGCCCGCCTCTCGGCCGACTTCGCGGTGCGGGCGCAGCGGGCCGGGGCGCGGATCGCCCGGTTCACCGTGGCCGGCGGGCACTCGATGGTGCGCCGGTCGGGGCTGTGGCACGCGTTGGTGCGCGACGTCGTCCTCGCCGGGGCGGGGTTCGCTGACTGGCGCCCGGACCTGGCCGCCGCCCTGCACGACCCCGCCGACCTCGCCGTCCCCCTGGACGCCCGCCGCCCCCGCTAGGTGGAGTCGCTCGAGTGCGGTTCCCGCACTCGAGCGACTCCGCTCAGGGCTGGGCGGGCCGCTCGTCGTCGGTCGCGGAGACACCCTGCAGGGGCGCGATCTCCATGACGTCGACCTCGCGCTGCTGCTCGCCGAGCGCCTCGGCCGGCGTCCGCTTCGGCCGGTAGACGACGGTGGAGACGAACAGGAAGCGGGCCAGGAAGGCCACGGCCAGGGTGATCCCCTGCGCGAGCACCGACGGGAACGCCAGGACCTCGACCAGGAACGCCAGCGCGGGGAGCCGCGCCAGGGTGTCGACGTTGTTGTAGAGCACCGAGTGCAGCAGCCGGGTCCACCAGCGGTGGCGGTTGTCCTTGAGGTCGTTGAAGACGAACCGCTCCTGCAGCACGAAGTTGTGCAGGATCGCGACCTCGGTGGCGACGACCGCCGCGGGCATGTAGTGCAGGCTGGTCTCGCGCAGCAGCAGCCACATGAGCAGCAGGTTCACGATGGTGCCCAGCGCGCCGACGGCCGCGAAGCGCGACATCCGGCCCATCCGCAGCGCGGCCATCTGCCAGAGGAACTGCGCGCCGTTGCGCCACGACGCCTTGCTCTCGCCGTCGTTGCGCTCGCCGAAGGCGAAGGGCACCTCGGCGACGGACAGGTCGTGCCGGGCCAGGATCTCGAGCAGGATCTTGAAGCCCCGCGGGCGGAGCCGGTCGAGCTGGACGGCCTCGCGCCGCACGCAGAAGAAGCCGGTCATCGGGTCGGTGCAGACCCGCCCGACGCGGCGCGGGAAGCAGGACCGGGCCAGCAGCGTCGAGCTGCTGGAGACGGCGCGGCGCCACGAGGACGACAGCCCCGAGGAGTCCCCGGCGCCGACGTAGCGGCTGGCCACGACCATGTCGACGGCCTCGCCGGCGGCGGTGTCGCGCAGCAGCGGCACGAGCTCCGGCGGGTGCTGCAGGTCGCCGTCCATGACGACGACGTACTCGCCGCGCGCCGCGGCGATGCCGGCGGCCACCGCGCCGGCCAGGCCGCCGTCGCGGGCGCCGGGCTCGCGGTGCAGCAGCCGCACCGGCAGCGTGCTGCTGCCCGCGACACGGCGGACGACGTCGGCGGTGTCGTCGTTGGAGTCGTCGACGAAGAGGATCTCGGCGTCGCGGCCCCGGAGCGCCTCGTCCAGCCGGCGGACCAGCTCCGCGACGTTGCCGCGCTCGTTGAACGTCGGCACCACGACGGTCGTGTCCACGCTCGGCGTCTCCAGGGATCGGTCTGCTGCACCGGCGGCGGACCGGCGACTTCCCTCCGAGGGTGTCATGCCCCGTGGACGGGGCGGGCACCCGTCGTCGCGGCCGCGTGTCCCCTGCGTCCCAGCGGCGCCACCCGGCCCCGCCGTCACCCCGGCCGGCCCGGGCGCTCGAGCAGCCAGGAGACGGCGAGCCCGGCGACCAGGCCCCAGAACGCCGAGCCGACGTTCAGCACGGTCACGTCCGCGACGGTGACCACGAAGGTGACCAGGGCGCCGAAGGGCCGCGCGCCGCCGAAGGCCGTGACGAACGACGTCTGCAGCACCCGCAGCATGGCCAGCCCGCCGAGAGCGGCCACGAACGCGGCCGGGGTGCCCAGCATGAGGCCGGTGAACAAGGGGGCGAACAGCCCGAAGGCGATCGCCAGCAGGCCGCAGAGCACGCCGGCCGTGTACTGCCGGGACCGCTCGCCGGAGGCGGCCAGCAGCGCGTTGGTCGGGCCGGTCAGGCAGGTCGAGACGGTGCCCACGGCCGCCGTCAGCACCGACCACGACCCGCAGGCGACGGTGACCGCGGTGACCGGCGGGTCGTGCCGCGCGGCCCGCAGCACGGCGACGCCCTGCCCGTTCTGGACGACGAGCACGGTGATCGCCAGCGGGACGACGAGCTCCAGCAACGCCTGGGGCGACCACGCGGGCGCGGTGAGGACCGGCGCGGCGAGCACGCCGTCCGCCGGCCCGGGGTCGAACCGGCCGGACAGCGCCACGGCGACCGCCCCGACGACCAGCGCGCCGAGGACCGGCGGCACCCGGGCGCCCAGCGCCGGCAGCGCGCTGAGCGCCAGGAAGACCACGACCATGGGCCCGGCGATCCCGGCGTCGTCCTGCAGCGCGCGGACCAGGTCGACGCCGAAGCGCAGGAACACCCCGGCGACCATCGCCATGACGATCGGCATCGGGACGACGTCCATCACCCGGCGGACCAGCCCGGACAGGCCGAGCGCGGCGATCAGCAGCCCGGTGGCCACGAAGGCACCGATCACCTCCGGCCAGGAGAGGTGGCCCAGCGCCGGGCCGACCAGCACCGTGCCCGGGATGGTCCAGAAGAAGGCGAGCGGCTGCCGGTACAGCCAGCAGGCGAGCACGGTGAGGAGGCCGTTGAGGAAGAAGGCGCCGAAGACCCAGCTGGCGATCTGCGCCTGCGTGAGACCGCCCTGCTCCCCCACGGCGAGGATGACCGCCACGGGCCCGGTCGCGGCGAACACGAACCCCACGAGGGCGTTGCCGGCGTAGAGCGGACCGGTGTCGCGCAGCACCCGCCCGGGCCCGGGCAGCGGGCGCACCGGCCGCTCGACCAGCCCGCTCCGGACGCCGTCCTCGGTCATCGCACTCCCCCGCCCTCCGGCACCCGCGCATCCTCGCCCGGGGACGGCTCCGGGTCGACGCGGAGCGCACGCGCCATCCGGCCCGATTGAGGTCCGGATCACAGAACGGCGAAAGATTCTCAGTGCCAAGATGTTACTGCGAACACACCAGCACTACCCGTACGAGGAGGACCATGACCACGACCGACGCCGTCGGCACCCGCCCGCGGGACGCCGTCGACGAGATCATCGGCCAGTGGGGACGGGTCCGCCCGGGCCTCGACGTCTCGGCGATGCAGGTGTTCGGCCGCCTGCACCGCAGCTTCCTGCTGTACCGCTCCGCGATCGGCGAGCGCTTCGCCGAGGCGGGGGCGACCGAGCCCGGGTTCGACGTCCTCGCCGCGCTGCGCCGGTCCGGCCCCGAGCAGCGGCTGTCGGCCGGGGAGCTGGCCCGGCAGACGCTGGTGACCACCGGCGGGCTGACCCTGCGGGTGAAGCGGCTGGAGAAGGACGGCCTGGTGCGCCGCGAGCGCGACCCGGAGGACCACCGCATGGTCTACGTCTCGCTCACCGACGCCGGCCGGGAGCTGGTGGACCGCACCGCCGACCTGCACTTCCACAACATGGCCCGGATGCTCGAGGGGCTGAGCACCGAGGAGCGCGACGAGCTCGCGCGGCTGCTCGGCCGGCTGTTCGACTGCCTGCAGGAGGCCACCCCGGGCCTGGACCTCACCGAGGCGGCGGCCGCCGCCGAGCGCTGACCCCCGCCGGGCGCCGACCCGGCCCGGGACGCGACGAGATCTGCACGCTCGTCACCAGCAGGCGCTGATGGCGACGGGCGTGCAGATCTCGTCGAGGGGCGGCGGCGGTCAGGAGGAGGACGCGGCGCCCTTGATGCCCTGCGCCTCGACCTCGACCTTGAGGCCCGGGTCGACGAGCGCGGCGACGCCGATCAGCGTCGAGCAGGGGAAGTCGCCGGAGAAGACCTCCGACCGGGCCCGGCCGACGGCGACCTTGTCGTCGACGTCGGTGAGGTAGACGCGCAGCACCAGGATGTCGTCGACCGACGCGCCGCAGGCCTCGGTCAGCTCGCGCACCCGGCGGAAGGTCTCCTTCGCCTGCAGGTAGGCGTCGTCCCCGCCGACCGGCCCGTCCGGCCCGGAGGCGTGCATGCCGGAGAGGAAGAAGTGGTCGCCGTGCACCCGGGCGTTGCTGAACATCCCCGGCCGCGGCGGCTCCGGCACGCTCTCCGCGCCGACCCTCATGCCCGTCCCGTCCTCTCGTTGGCCTCGCGGACGAGGCGCTCGCGCGTCTGCAGGAAGTCGTAGGTGGGGTAGAAGTCGGTCCGGAAGACGCCCCACGCGCGGCGCTCCAGCTCGACGTTCACCGCCTGCAGCAGCCGGGGCGGCAGCCGCAGCGTGACGATCTGCCCCACGCCCATCGCGACCACCCAGGACACGACCTCGCAGCCCTCGGGCGGGAACCCGTTCCACCAGTCGACCGCGTCGAGCTTGTCCCGCTGCTGCACCAGGTCCTGCGACTGGTCGTGCCGCAGGAAGACCGTCAGCAGCATGGTCTCCTCGCCGGGGGCCCCGTCGGTCGACGGGGCCCCCGGCGTGGCCCCCTGCAGGGGCCCGCCGCGAGCCTGCGAGTGGTGGGGGGCAGGGGGTCCTTGATCAGGCATTCGCGGCGGCGACCAGCTGCGCGGCCTGCGCCTGGGCGTCGGCCCGGTACATCCGGCGGATCCGGGAGACGCCGAGGTCGTGCTGGTAGAGGTGCTCGTCGACGTCGGCGTCGGACGCCAGCGCCTCGAGCACGATCCGGTCCTGCTCGAGCACCTGCCAGTGCTTGGCCTCCAGGCGGGTGCGGTAGAGGAACCGCCACACCTCGCGCTCCCAGCCCTCCACCTTGCGGGTGCGCCAGTGGAAGATCGCCGAGTTGTGCTCGTCGATCGGGGTGGCCATGCCGACGATGCCGAACGTCCCGCCGGGCCCGGCGTTCTGGGCGTAGGGGATCTCCAGGTCGACGTAGTCCATCGAGCCGCGGCAGAACTCCACCCAGTCGAAGTTCACGCCGCGCTGGTCGGTCTTCTCGAAGAAGAAGCCGCGGTCGGTCTCCCGGATGCGGAAGCGGGCCGAGGTGTCCCCGCCGAACATGGAGTGCGAGTCGCGGTGCAGGAAGGCGCCGTGCATCGGGTCGAGCACGTTGTCCATGTAGAACCGCCACGGCCCGGCCCACTCGGCGAAGTTGGGGAACCAGGAGACGGCCGGGTCCTTGAGCCGGTCGGGCAGCACGAACTCGGTGGGCACCGAGTCCTCGGTCAGCGGCACGAACGCGAAGATCGTGTCGGCGGCCTCGACGACCGGCAGCGAGACCGTGGCCTTCTTGCCCTCCAGCGCGCAGCCGGGCATGCCGGGCACGCTGACCACGGTGCCGGTGCCGTCGACCTGGACGCCGTGGTAGCGGCAGGCCACCCGGTCGCCGAGGTGCTGGCCCACCGACAGCGGTGCGCTGCGGTGCGGGCAGCGGTCCTCGAGCATCGAGACGACGCCGGACGCGTTGCGGAAGAGCAGCCAGTCGACGCCCAGCCGGGTGACCTTCTTCATCTCGCCGGCGCCGACGAACCGCGACGGCAGGATCGGGTACCAGCGGTCGCGCAGGCCGGTGGCGGCGATCTCCTCCGCCGACAGGGTGCGGCGGGTGCCGACCACCTTGGGCGTCTTCACCGGCCGCGGGCGGGCCGGGGCGGCGGGCTTGGTGCTGATGTCGGTCATCTCAGTCTCCCAGTCGGCGCATCTCGGCGCGGAGCGAGTCGGCGGTCCAGGGGCCCCCGTCGGGGGCGTTGAGGCCCAGGCCGTTGAGGCCGTCGACCAGGCCGGGCAGGTCGTGCACGCCGCGCCCGAAGACCTCCATGATCGCGCCGGAGAGCTTCAGCTCGTACGGGCTGATGGGGTGCGGGTGCGTCTGGTGCTCTTCCAGGTACTGCTCAGGCATGCGCTTCCTCCCTGGCCTGGGGCACGAGGGACGACAGCCCCTCGGCGATGGACATGAACGCGGTGACCCACTCGGCGAAGGAGCGGGGGTTGCTGCGGTGCACCGGGGCGGCGGTGCCGTCGACGATCACCATCACGCCGTTGGTCACGCCGCCGGCCACCGTCTGCGCCTGCGAGGTGTCGGTGTCCGGCCGCGGCGCGGCGACCACCACGAGGGTCGGTGTCTGCACCTGGCGGAGCAGCTCCCAGTAGGCCGGGTCGGCCTCGTCGACCTCGGGGTCGGCGGCCAGCACGCTGACCACCAGCTCGGGGCGGCGGGCGGCCAGCAGCAGCGCCCGGGGCACCGCCGTCCCGGCGGCGAGCACGTGCACCGGCCCGCCGGCGGCGTCGCGGGCGATCGCCTCGCCGGCCTGGGCGAGCCACGCCGCGTCGTCGGGGTCCCCCTCGGGCCCCCACTCGACCGCGCCGAGCGCGTGCACCTGGTCGAGGAACCAGTCGGCGGGCTCACCGCCCGAGCGCAGGCACAGGACGCCGGCGGCCAGTTCGTCGGTCATGTCAGTGGCTCCCTTCCGGGGAGGGGACGTGCACCGGCGGGGTGAAGGCGCCGGGCACCGGGTCGAGGGCCGTCACGTCGACCTCCACGACGACCGGCCCGCGGACGGCGACGGCCTCCCGCAGCACGGCCTCGAAGCGGCCCGGGCCCTGCACCAGCCAGTACGGCATCGCCATGGAGGCGGCGAGCTTGCCGAAGTCGGGGGTGAACAGGTCGACGCCGGTGACGTCGAACCCGTTCGCCTGCTGCATGTTGCGCAGGACGCCGTACCCGCCGTCGTTGAACACCAGGACGACGACCCACGCGCCGGTGCCGGCCAGCGAGGCCAGCTCCCCGAGGTGGACGGCGAGGCCGCCGTCGCCGGCCATGACGACCGTGGGCGCCTCCGGCCGGCCGAGCGCCGCGCCGATGCCCATCGCCAGACCCTGGCCGATGCCGCCGCCGAGCGGGAAGACGTTGGACCGCCGGTCGTAGAACTCCAGCAGTCGGTTGCCCCACTGGCTGGAGGGGATGGTGACGTCGCGGGCGACGACCGACTCGCGCGGCAGCACCGTGCGCAGCCCGGCGCAGATCTCCCCGTAGCCGCCGATGTAGGCCGACAGGTCCGCGCGCACCTGCTCGCGCACCGCCGTCACCCGGTCGGTCCAGCCGGGCTCGGTCGCGACCGCCGGCAGCCGCTCGAGCAGGGCGGCGAGCACCGCGCGGGCGTCGCCGACCAGGCCGACCTCGGCGGGGTACACCCGGCCGACGGCGGCGGGGTCGACGTCGACCTGCACGTGCCGCTTGGGCAGCTCGAGGGCGTAGCTCTTGGTCTCGTTCGACCGGAAGTGGCTGCCGACGGTGAGCAGCAGGTCGGCGTCGGCGATCAGCGGGGCGACCGCGGGGGTGCTGGCGAAGTTGCCGATCACCAGCGGGTCGTCCTCGGGGACGATCGCCCGCCCGGAGTTGCTGGTCAGCACGCCGGCGCCGAGGCGGTGCGCGAGCTCGGCCAGCTCCGCCGGCGCGCCGGCCGCGCCGCCGCCGACCCACAGCAGCGGGCGGTGCGCGGCGGCCAGCAGCGCGGCCGCGGCGTCGAGCGCGTCGTCGTCGGGCTGCGGCGCGGGCGCCGGCGCGGCGGTGGCGGGCTGCTGGGTGGCCGGGTCGGCGAGGTACTGCAGGTCGGAGGGCCACTCGACGCTGGCCGGGCCGCCGGGGGTGGAGAGGATCGCCGCGACCGCCTCCTCGAGCGTGGCCTCGGCGCGGTCGGCCGACGGCACGGTCGCGGCGAAGGCGGAGACCGCCTCGAGCATCTTCCGCTGGCCGGGGAACTCGTGGATGACCCCGCGCGCGGAACCGGGGGCGGCCGGGTCGTAGTGCTCGGAGTCGATCTGGCCCGTGATGTGCAGGACCCGGCTGCCCGCGGTGAGCGCCTCGATCATCGATCCGGCGGCGTTGCCGGCTCCGGTGCCGGTGCTGGTGATGGCGACGCCGATGCCGCCGGTGGCGCGGGCGTAGCCGTCGGCGGCGTTGACCACCGCGGCCTCGTGGCGCATCTCGACGAAGCGCAGCTCGCGGGCCACCGCCTCGACCAGCGGCAGGTTGTGCACGCTGATCACGCCGAAGGCGGTGTCGATGCCGTGCCGCTTCATGACGGCGACGAGGACGTCACCGCCGGTGGCCCGGCGTCCGTTGCTGGTCATGGGGTCCTCACTTCAGAGGTAGCGGGCGACGCCGCCGCCGACGTCGACGGTGGTGCCGGTGCAGTAGGAGGACAGGGGCGAGAGCAGGGTGACGATCGGGAACGCGACCTCCTCGGCGCGGCCGAACCGGCCGAGCGCGATGCCGCGGTCGGCGGCGATCTCGGCGCTCCACTCCTCGTAGCTCTGCCCCGTCCCGGAGGCCTCGTAGCGGCGCCGCCACTGGCCGGTGTCGACCAGCCCGAGGGCGACCGAGTTGACCCGGATCCCCTCCGGGCCGAGCTCGGCCGACAAGGTGCGGGTCAGGTTGAGCAGCGCCGCGCGGGCCGCCGAGGTGATCGCCAGCCGCGACTCCGGCTGCTTGGCCAGGATCGCGTTGACGTTGACCACCGAGGCGGCGTCGGAGGCGGCCAGGTGCGGCCGGGCGGCGCGGATGACGTTCCACGCGCCGAACACCTTGAGGTCGAGCTCCTCGCGGATCTGCTCGTCGGTGGTGTCGGAGATGGGCGCCATCAGCGAGCGGCCGGCGTTGCAGACGACGCCGTCCACCCCGCCGAACACCTCGACGCCCTCGGCGACCATCGCCTCGACCGAGGCGCGGTCGACGACGTCGCAGGCGACCGCGTGCACCTTGCCCGGCCCGGGCAGCGCGCCGACGCCGGCCTGGAGGCGCTCGAGGTCGCGGGCGGAGGCCACGACCGAGGCGCCCTCGCCGACGAGCATGCGCGTGGTGGCCAGGCCGACGCCGGAGCTCGCCCCGGTGACGACGACCGTGCGGCCGTTCAGCTGGAGGTCCATGTCGAGGCTCCCTACTGCACCATCGTGAAGCCGCCGTCGACCGCGACGACCTGGCCGGTGACGTAGCCGGCCCGGTCGGACAGCAGGTAGGCGACGAGGTCGGCGACGTCCTGCGGGGTCTGCTCGCGCGGGAGCACCCGGTTGTCGGCGTACAGCTGGAACCGGTGGTCGGGCACGGTCTCGGTCGCCTCGACCCGGATCAGGCCGGGGGCGACGGCGTTGACGCGGACGCCGTGCGGGCCGGCATCGCGGGCCATCGTGCGGGTCATCGCCATGACCGCGCCCTTGGAGCCGACGTAGTGCACCAGCCGCGGTGAGCCGTAGATCGCGGTGTCGGAGGCGACGTTCACGATCGCGCCGGCGCCCTTCTCCAGCATCTGTGGCACGAGCCGGGCCGCGACCTGCCAGGTGCCCAGGGCGTTGACGGTCATGATCCGGCGGAAGGCCTCGATGTCGAGCTCCCAGAACGCGTCACCGCCCACGCCGTCGGCCAGCGCGGCGTTGTTGACCAGCGCGTCGACGCCGCCGAGCGACTCGGTGCACTCGGCGAGCGCCGCCACCGAGTGCGGGTCGGCGATGTCGACGGTCAGCGCGGTCACCTCGGCGCCGCCGGCGCGCAGCTCGGCGGCGGTCTGCTCGAGCAGCTCGCCGCGGATGTCGCCGAGGACCAGCCTGTCGCCCTGCGCGGCGAGGGTCTCGGCGATCACCCGGCCCAGCCCGCGGGCCGCGCCGGTGACCACGCTGAGGCGGCTCACGGTGCGCTCTCCCAGAACTCGAGCACCGCGGCGGCCACCTCGGCGGGCTTCTCGGTCAGCGCCGCGTGCCCGGCGCCGGGGACGACGACGAACCGGGCACCGGGGATGCGCTCGGCCAGCAGCCGGGACTCCGCGACGCCGGTGACGACGTCGTGCTCCCCCACCAGCACCAGCGTGGGGACGGCGATCGCCGGCAGCAGCGCCTCCGTGTCGGTGGCGGCCATGAACTCCGCGGCGGCGGCGTAGCCGGGCAGCCGCACCGCGGCCATCTCGGCACGCACCGCCCCGGCCACCTCCGGGTCGCAGCCGGGCGCGACCAGCCGCGGCGCGCGGGCGGCGGCGAACGCGCGCGGCCCCTGCTCGGCCAGGTCGGCGGCCCGCGCCCGCATGGCGGCTGCCTTCTCCGGGCTCGTGCCCGACCCGCGGGTGGAGTCGGCGAGCACCAGCGTGCGCACCCGCTCGGGGTGCCGCGCGGCCACGAGCGTGGCGATCACGCCGCCCCACGAGGTGCCGAACAGGTCGACGCGGTCCAGCCCCAGCTCGTCGAGCAGGGCCACGAACCGGCCGGGGAGGTCGTGGGCGGCCGCCGGCTCCGGGTCGGCCGACTCCCCGTAGCCGGGGGCGTCCCACGCCAGCGCCCGGGCGCCGGCGGCGGCCAGCAGCCCGGCCACCCCCGCGCAGGAGGCCGCGCTGCCGCCGATGCCGTGCAGCAGGAGGACCGGGCGGCCGCTCCCCTCGTCGGTGACGGCGAGCCCCCCGGCCAGGCGGGTGCGGGCGGGTGCGGTCACGTCAGGCCTCGACCCCGACCCCGATGCCCGCGCCGTTGTCGGCCGAGACGGGGAGGAAGTACTCGGGCTTGGCGTCGACCAGCCCGCGCGCGCCGGCGTCGGGGATGCCGGCCATCGCCGAGCGGACCGAGGTGGTGGGCGGGCCGGCGGTGCGCCACTGGTCGGACAGCTCCGGGGTGCGCCGCCAGGTGCGGCACAGCCAGGAGTCCTCGTCGACCTGGATGACCTCGGAGGTGTACTCGCAGACCAGCTGGGCCGGGTCGGTGTAGTAGGAGAACGTGTTGTCGCCGGGCCCGTGCCGGCCCGGGCCCCACTGCGGGGTCACGCCGTGCACCTTGAGGCTGCCGATGCCGCGCATGAAGTGGTCGACCGACGCCATCTCGTAGGCGACGTGGTTGATCGACGTCCACGGCGCCTGGTTGAAGGCGATGACGTGGTGCTCGGGGTTGCACCGCAGGAACGACATCTGGTGCTCCGACCAGTCGGAGATCCGCATGCCCAGCACCTGGCAGTAGAAGGCGGTGGCCCGGTCGATGTCGACGGTGTTGAGGACGACGTGCGCGAGCTTCTTCGGCAGCGCCGCGTACCCGCCCTGGTCCTGGCGGACGACGGCGTGCACGTCGGCGGCGAGCTCGACGACGCGGCCCTCGGGGTCGACCAGGGCCAGGCCGTAGCCGCCGGCGGCGTCGTCGTAGGGGCCGGGCTCGCGCAGCAGCGGGATGCCGAGGTCGGTCAGCCGACGGGCGGCGTCGTCGATCTCGCGGCGGGTGCCGACGGCGAAGCTGACCCCGCCGAGGCTGTTCTGCTCGGTCTTCTGCAGCTCGAGCACGTGGTGCTCCTCGCCGGTGCCGCGCAGCCAGAAGCGGCCGGCGCCGTCGTCGGCGTCGCTGACCCCCAGGCCCCAGGCCTCGCTGTAGAAGTCCCGCGACGTCGCCGGGTCGGGCACCCCGAGGGTGACCGAGCGCAGGGCCATCAGCCGGACGACGGGCTGGTCGGCGTAGTGCACGCGGTGGTCGCTCATGAGGTCTCCTGGGGTGTCTTCGGGACTTTCGCGCGCGAAAGTGCGGGGGTTGGGGGACTTTCGCGCGCGAAAGGCTCCCCCCGTGCGTCAGAGGTCGAGGACGAGCTCGCGGGAGCGGCAGCGCGAGACGCAGACCATCATCGTCCCGGCCGCCTCGTGCTCCTCCGGGCTCATGAGGAAGTCGCGGTGGTCGACGTCGCCGCTGATGACGCCGGTCTCGCAGGTGCCGCAGATGCCCTCGGTGCAGGACGAGTCGACCGGCACCCCGGCGTCCTCCAGGGCCTGCAGCACCGAGACGTCGGGACCGACCGGGATCCGCTCGCCGGTGGACTGCAGGACCACCTCGAACGCCTCGTCGGTCTCGCCCTCGGGGACGACCCGCTCGGGCGCCTTGAACCGCTCGAGCCGCAGCAGCGAGGGGTCCTCCATGGCCTCGGCCACGGCGTCCATCAGCGGGGTGGGGCCGCAGCAGTAGACGAGGGTGCGCGGGTCCTGGCTGTGCAGGATCGCCTTGAGGTCGGGGTAGCGCCCGTTCTCGTCGTCGACGTGCACGTGCACCCGCTCGCGCGGCAGCGCCTCGACGTCGCGCAGGAACGCCATCGTCTGCCGGCTGCGGCCGGTGTAGAGCATCGCCCAGTCCGCGCCGCGGGCCTGCAGCTCGCGGGCCATGGTGATGATCGGGGTGATCCCGATGCCGCCGGCGATGAGGAAGTGCTTGGGCGCGTCCTCGAGGTGGAAGGCGTTGCGCGGGCCGTCGACCTGCACGTGCGCGCCGACCGAGAGGGCGTCGTGCACGCAGGCGCTGCCGCCGCGCGAGTCCGGCGTCCGCAGCACCGCGACGGTCCACCGGGTCGAGTCCGAGGGGTCCGAGCACAGCGAGTACTCGCGCACCAGCCCGTTGGGCAGGTGCAGGGCCAGGTGGGCACCCGGCTTCCAGGTGGGCAGGGCGCCGCCCGCGGGGTCGACCAGCGTCACGCTCGTGATGCCGTCGGCCTCGTAGGTCTTCTGCTGGACGCGCAGCGTGTGCCGCCCGTCCTCGCCCGCGAGGTTCCTCTCCATGCCCGGACTCCCCAGACTCGATGTGGTGCGGCAGGCCTCGGCCGCGGTGGTGCCGTGCGCGTCAGCGCTTGACGCCGTACATCTCCGACGACGGCGGGTAGGTCGGCAGCTGCGGCTTCGGGGCGCCGATGACGACGCAGAACAGCGCGTCGGTGTCGCCGACGTTCTTCAGCGAGCGCGGCACGCCGGCCGGCACGCGGATGAGGTCGCGGTAGCCCAGGACCCGGGTCGCCTTCTTGGTGCCGTCCTCGACGTCGTGGACGGAGACCTCCAGCTTGCCCTCGAGGACGTAGAAGACCTCCTCGACGTCGTGGTGGGTGTGCTCGGGGCCCACGGCGCCGACGGGCAGCTTCATGTTGGAGAACGTGAAGTGCTCGGGCTTGAGGGTGCGGCTGTCGGCCGAGTGGTCGCCGGTGGCGCCGGAGCCGATGTAGCGGATCTGCGCGCGCCGGAAGCGGTCGCCGCCCTGGGAGGCCTGGAAGCCGAGGGCGTCCCAGTCCTCGTAGCGGCTCTCGGCGCTGGCGATGCAGGAGTCGATGAGCGACTCGAGGTCGGCGCCCGTGGCCGGGGCCGTCTGCTCGGTGGTGGTCTGCTCGGTGGTCACTGCGGTTCTCCTCCGGTGTGTCGGGACGGTGCGGGTCAGTGGGCGCGACCGCGGTGGGCGATCGCCTCGATCTCGACGGTGGCCCCGTAGGGCAGGCCCGCCACCTCGACGAAGCTGCGCGCCGGCCGCGGCTCGGCGAACACCCGCTGGTAGTGGGCGTTGGCCTCGGCGCGCAGGCTGAGGTCGGTGACGAAGTACGTCGTCTTCACGACGTCGGCCAGGTCGAAGCCGACGGTCTCCAGCCGCTCGGTGAGCCGGGCGGTGGCGGCCTCGATCGCCTCGGTGCGTCCGCGGACGGCGACGCCGTCGGCGTCCACCGACAGCGCGCCGGAGACGAAGGCCAGGTCGCCCACGGCGAACGCCGGGCTGTACGGGTGCGCGCCGCTGATCTGCGTGCTCGTGCTCATCGCTCGAACCCTCCCGGGGCGCCCCACGGGATCGGGCGTCCGCTGACGTCGACGTAGACGGACTTCTGGTGCATGTACGAGCGGATCCCGTCACGGCCCTTCTCCAGGCCGATGCCGCTCTCCTTGAGCCCGGTGAACGGGGTGGAGATGCTGAACTGCTTGTAGGTGTTCACCCAGACCGTGCCGGCCTTGACCGCGCGGGCCACCCGCCAGGCGCGCGGGAAGTCGCGGGTCCAGACGCCGGCGGCCAGGCCGAAGACGGTGTCGTTGGCCTGCGCCACGAGGTCGTCCTCGTCGTCGAAGGTCAGCAGCACGGCGACCGGGCCGAAGACCTCCTCCTGGCAGATGCGGGCGTCGTTGGTGACGCCGGTGAGGATCGTCGGCAGGTAGTAGGCGCCGTCGGCCAGCTCCCCGGCCTCGGGCACGCGGCCGCCGGTGAGGACGGTGGCGCCGGCGGCGACGGCGTCGTCGACCATCCGCGCCACGCCGTCCCGGTGGGAGTGGGTGATCATCGGCGCGACGTGCGTGCGCGGGTCGTCGCCGGGACCGACGACGAGCCGCTCGGTGGCCGCGACCAGCCGGGCGGTGAACTCCTCGGCGATCTCGCGGTGCACGAAGACGCGGGAGCCGGCGATGCAGCTCTGCCCGGTGGAGCTGAAGATCCCGTAGACCACGCCGGCGACCGCCTGGTCGAGGTCGGCATCGGGGAAGACCATCGTCGGGGACTTGCCGCCCAGCTCCAGGGTGACCGGCATGACCTTGCGGGCGG
Organism: Blastococcus sp. SYSU D00813; assembly: GCF_054050735.1. NCBI lineage: Bacteria > Bacillati > Actinomycetota > Actinomycetes > Geodermatophilales > Geodermatophilaceae > Blastococcus > Blastococcus sp. SYSU D00813. Next base: position 138,089 of record NZ_JBJGZX010000002.1, on the reverse strand, counting down.
CGACCTCGCCGAGGTGCTTGCCGGTCGTCGTCCCGCCGGTGAAGCTGATCTTGGAGATGCCCGGGTGGGCCACCAGGGCCTCGCCCACGGTGCGGCCGGCGCCGGGCAGGACCGAGAGCAGCCCGGCGGGCAGGCCCGCCTCCTCGGCGAGCCGGGCGAGGTGCAGCGTCACCCACGGCGCCCAGACCGGGGGCTTGGAGACGACGGCGTTGCCGGCGGCCAGCGCGGGGGCGATCTTCTGCGCGTCGCTGGCGATCGGGGAGTTCCACGGGGTGATGGCGCCGACGACGCCCATCGGCTCCCACGTGGCGAAGGTGAGGTACTCGCCGCGGGAGGGGGTGATGTCCCCGACCATGGTCTCCAGGGTCGCGGCCATGTAGCGGAAGGTGTTGGCCGCGCTGAGGGCCAGCGCCCGGGTCTCGGCGCGGGTCTTGCCGGTGTCGAGCGTCTGCAGCGCCGAGATGGTGTCGGCGTCGCGCTCGACGGCCTCGCCGATGCGGTGGAGGACGCGGGCGCGCTCGTGCGGCAGCATCGCCGTCCACCCCGACTCCTCGGCCGCCCGGAGGCCGCCGCGGACGGCGCGGTCGACGTCCTCGACCGTGGCCGCGTGCAGCGTCGCGAAGACCTTGCCGGTGGCCGGGTCGACCGACTCGATGAGCTCGCCGCTCCCCCGCTGCCAGCGGCCGGCGACCGGGATCTCGTCGCGCAGCGACGCCTGCAGGTCGTCGGCGGCCGGCGACCGCCCGGCGGGCGCGTTGGGCAGGTCCCGCTCCAGGTCCAGGTCGGTCATGGTGGTTCCTCCGGGGAGTCGGCCCCTCTGAGGGCTCATCTTCTTAGCGCTCAGAGATCTAGGGACGAGGGTAGGAGTGGCCCCCGCCACGGTCAAGAGGCAGGGGCCGACTGCCCTAGGCGATCAGCGGTGGGCGGGCGGTCAGGCCGCTGAGGGTGCGCAGGATCGAGTACGGCACGACCGCGCTGGTGCGCGGGTTGTCCGGGCTCGGGCGGTTCTGCACCTCGAAGGCGTAGGAGCCCTGCGGCCCCGACGCCTCGATGCGGTGCGTGGTGAGGTCGGCCGCGGGGTCGGCGTGCAGCTCCACGCGGACGACGTCGGGGTCCCCGACGGCCAGCGCCAGGGCGGCGGCCACGTTGAGCGACTGGGGGAACAGCCGTGCCGCCTCCGCCGGGGTGCCGGCGAAGACGAGCACGTCGCCCGTGGCGTCCCGCACCCGGGCGGCCTCGGCCTCGTCCATCCAGGGCTGCACCAGCGCGACCGGCTTCTTGGTCGTGCGCAGCACGGCCCGGTCCAGCCCGCCCACGGCGGCCGCCGAGGCGAGCAGGTCCAGCCCGCCCAGCGCCCCGTGGGTGCACCGGAGCCGGCCGGGGCCGAGCTCGCCGAGCCGGCCGGCCAGCCGCGGGTCGAGCAGGCCGGCCACCGAGCTGACCACGAGGTCGCGGCCGGCCGACAGCACCGGCTCGGCCGCCTCGACCAGCGCGGCGGGCCCGGCGCACTCGACGACGACGTCGGCGGCCTGGACCGCCTCGGCCAGCGGCAGCCGGGGGACCGGGAGCTCCTCGGCCGGCGAGCGGGTGACGACGCACGCCAGGTGCGCGCCGTCCACCGCCCCGGCGAGGAGCTCCCGGGCGACCACCCGCCCGATGGCGCCGTGGCCCAGCAGGGCCACCCGGAGCCCGGGGACGCCGGACGGACCGGCGGCCCCGTGCGCGCGGGAGGCGTTCTCGGCGCGGGTGGTCATCGGTGGGGTCAGCCCTCGGCGACGAAGGTGTCGTCGGCCGGGTCGTAGCCCTCCTCGAGCAGGCCCTGCTCGACCAGGATGTCGGTGACCTCCTGGATGCGCTCGACGTCGGTCTCGGTCAGGAACTCGGGCATCGCGATCTCCGCCGCGACCTCCGGGGAGACCTGCGCGATGGTCGGCAGCCACTCACGCCACTCGGCCTCCTTCGCCATGATGTCCTCGCCGGCGGCGTACATCGCACGGGCGAAGGCGGCGACCGTGTTCGGGTTGGACTCGATGAACTGGTCGCTGGCGATGAAGTTCGACACCGCCAGGCCGTCGTTCGGGCCCTCCTCGGCGGTCAGGTCGACGATCTCGCGCATGCCCGCGGCCAGCGCGGCCGAGGAGAACGGCTCGGGCGAGTAGCCGACGTCGATCGAGCCGGCCTGGACGCCCGAGAGCATCTCGGGGAAGGGCACCTCGACGAACGTCGGCTCGACGTCGTCCAGGCCCTCCTCGTTGAGCAGGTTCCGCAGCGTCACGTCACCGATGTTGTTGGTGGCGTTGATGCCGATCGTGGCGCCGTCCAGGTCCTCGAGGGTCTGGATGTCGGAGTCGGGGGTGACGTAGACCGACAGGCCACCGGCGCCGAGGGCGCTGGTGAGGACGACGGTCTGGATCGGCAGCCCGCTCTGCGCCGCGATCGAGGTGGAGATCGTGTTGGAGAAGCTCATGTCGAGCTCACCGGTGGCCACGTTCTGCGCGGCCTGCGGGCCGCCCTGGACCGGCTCGAGGGTGACCGTGAGGCCCTCCTCCTCGAAGAAGCCGTTCTCCTGCGCCCAGTACAGGGCGGAGTAGTCGGCCAGCGGGAGGGCGCCGACCGTGACCTCGGTGGTCTCGAGCTCGCCGTCGGCCGAGCCGCCGCCGCCCGAGCCGCTGTCGCTGCCGCCGTCGTCGTCCCCGCCGCAGGCGGCCAGACCCAGCATGGCGAACGCGGTCGCACCCGCCACGACCCCACGGAACCTCATCGAATACCTCCGAGCTCAGATGCTGAGCACTCAATCGTCTGGACGGACGTGACCGGGTGGTCACGCCGGTTGGTGCAGGTGGTGCGCCGGGTCGCCGTCCGTGTCGACCCGGGGGCCGTGCGCGTCCGGTCAGGCGGCGCCGTGCGCCGCCGCCTCCTTGCTGCGCAGCAGCCGGGTCACGTGCCCGCGGATCTCGACGAAGCGCGGGTCGGTCTTGGTGGCGATGTGGTCGCGCGGCCGGGGCAGGTCGACGTCGATGACCTCGGCGACGACGCTCGGCGGCGACGACAGCACGATGATCCGGTCGGCGAGGTACACGCTCTCGTCGATGTCGTGGGTGACCACGAGGACCGTGATGCCGAGCTCGGCCTGGATCCGCATGAGCAGGTCCTCGAGGTCGGCGCGGGTCTGCGCGTCGACCGAGGCGTAGGGCTCGTCCATCAGCAGCAGCTTCGGGTGGCTGGCCAGGGCGCGGGCGATGGCCACGCGCTGCTGCATGCCGCCGGACATCTGCCAGGGGTAGAGCTTCTCCTTGCCGGAGAGCCCGACCTCCTCGATGGCGAAGCGCACGCGCTCGGCCCGCTCCTTGGCCGGCAGGTGCTTGATCGGGAAGGCGACGTTCTTGTCCACCCGCATCCAGGGGAACAGCGAGCGGGAGTAGTCCTGGAAGACCATCGCCAGGCCCTCGGGGACGCCCTTGACCGGGGTGCCCTCGAACTCGACGCGGCCGGCGGTGGGCTCGTCGAGGCCGGAGATGATCCGCAGCAGCGTCGACTTGCCGCAGCCGGAGGGGCCGACGATGACGCTGATCTTCGAGGCCGGGACCTCGGCGCTGATGCTGCGGACGGCGAGGTTGTCGCCGTAGCTGCGGGAGACGCCGTCGAGCAGGAGCTCGGCGCTGGTGGCGGCGGAGGTCCGGGGTGCGGACGCGCTGGTCTCAGTCATTCTGCTGGGTCGCTCCTCGGTGCCAGGCGAGCACGCGTCGCTCGATTGCCAGGAAGATGGTGTTGAACAGGACGCCGAGGATCACCAGGACGATCAGGACCGCCCAGAAGCCGGCGTAGTCGAAGGTGCGCTGGGACTGGATGAGCAGGTAGCCCAGCCCGTTCTCGGACTTCTGCAGCTCCGAGATGATCATCAGGATCAGCGAGAACGACAGCGACGTCCGGATGCCGGCGAAGATCTTCGGCGAGGCGCCGGGCAGGACGATGTGGAACAGCACGTCGCGGCCCGGGATGCGGAAGACCTGCGCGGCCTGCGCCCGGGCCTGACCGATCGAGCTGACGCCGTCGATGGTGTTGAGCAGGATCGGCCAGACGACGCTGAAGGCGATCAGGAAGACCTTCGGCGAGTCGCCGGTGCCGAACAGGAAGAAGAAGACGCCGAGCAGCGCCGGGCTCGGCAGCGAGCGCCCGAGGTGGATCAGCGGCTGGAACAGCGCGGTGAGCACCGGCGAGATGCCGAGCAGCACGCCGACGACGACGCCGACGACGACCGCGATGCCCAGGCCGGCCAGCGCCCGGCCCACGCTCGGGAAGAGGTGGTCGAAGGTGGCGTCGCCGAGGAAGAACCGGGAGGCGTCGCCGGAGAGGAACTCCTCGACGAAGCGCTCGAAGGAGGTGACCGGGTCCTTGACGAAGAGGCCGGAGCGCTCCCCCTGCGAGACCAGGTACCAGGCGCCGAGGATGCCGGCCGGGACGACGAGCCGGAGGAGGACGGTGACCGGCCACGGGAAGCCCGTCCGCACCTTCCTCCGCGGCGGCGCCGGGACCGCGGCGCGCTCCTCGACGGCCTCGGACTCCGGCGCGCTGAGCGGGACGTGCACCTCCGCGCCCTGCTGGATCGTCACGACTCCCCCTCGCCGGCGCTCGGGAGCGTCGCGACCGACGCCACTGTGCCCTCGGGTGATCTCGCGAGCTCGATCACTGAGCCAGCCCCTTCTTCCAGCCGAAGACGACGTCGTCGACCTTGGCCATGAGCAGGTTCACCGCGACGCCCAGGACGCCGGCCACGAGCGTCGCCGCGTAGACGAGGTCCAGGTCGGTCGCGTTGGCGGTGTTGGTGAGGATGTAGCCGCCGATGCCGTCGCCGGCGCCGATGAGCAGCTCGGCGCTCACGGCGACCAGCAGGCCGATCGAGGCGGCGATCCGGACGCCGGTGAAGGCGAACGGCAGCGCGCTGGGGATCTTGACCTTCCGGAGGACGGCGAGGCTGCCGTTGCCGAACGTCCTCGCCGTCATCACCGCGGTCGTGTCCGTGCTCCGGACGCCGTACATGGTGTTGAGCAGGATCGGCCAGACGCACGACAGCGCCACGGTGAGCGCCAGCGGCAGCATCCCCTGGCCGATGAGCAGCACCAGGATCGGGCCGACGGCCACCGAGGGCAGCACGCGGAACGCCTCGACCGGCCACTCGAAGGCGATGAACAGGCTGCGGAAGGCGCCCATCAGCCCCCCGAGCAGGACGCCGGCACCCGTGGCGATCGCCAGGCCGAGCATCCACTCGCCGAGGGTGAACAGGACGGCGTCCCAGAACGTCTCGTCCGGTAGCAGGTCGCGGACGCCGGTGATGACACCGCTGGGCAGCGGGAGGCCGGCCACGTCGAGCAGACCGGAGCGGATCAGGCCTTCCCAGACCAGCCCGACGCCGATGACGCCCACCACACCGAGGACGGCCTGCGACCGGCCGCTGAGCGGCTCGTGCAGCAGCTTCACCCGGATCTCCCCTCCTGCGACCGTGGGCCCCGAGTGGGCCGGGCCACATCCGTCGACTGATGGTCGCCGGGGGTTCTGCGAGCCGTCAATAGATGAGCGCAAAGATTCTTGGCAATTAACCGACATGCAACAGGACGCGTCCTGCGCGTGACTCAGCGCACCGCCGGTGGCACGAAGTGCCTGTTCGAGGCGGACTCCCCGGTCCGGTCCACGAGCCCCCAGCCGCCCGCGACCACGAGCGCCGACCCCAGGGCGATCAGCGGGGCCCCGGGCACTCCGAGGGCCATGAGCAGGCCTCCGGCGAGCGCCGGCGGCAGCCAGACGAGAGCGGGGATCCGCCGTGCGGGACGTCCGCGCCGGCGGCGGGCGGCCTCCACCCAGAAGGGGACGGCGATCGGCGGGGCGACGCCCGCCAGCAGCGACAGCCAGTCGACGAGCCCGCGGTGGAAGCCCAGGACGCCGAGGCCCAGGCCCAGCACGGTGATCACGGCGGTCGCCACGCGGGGGCGCGCGCCGGTGAAGGTCTTCAGCGCCAGCCCGCCGGAGTAGGCCGCGGCGATGGCGGGTGCGACGACGGCCGTGACCACCAGCAGGTCGCCCACCGGCACCTCGCCCAGGCGCATGGCGGCGACCGCGGCGAGGGTGGCGTCGCCGCCGGTGTCCGCGGACAGGTGCAGCGCCGCGCCGACGAGCACCAGCCCGAGCGCGGGCAGCACGAGGGCGGCGACGCAGGCGAGCAACCCGGCACGGTGCGCCAGCCCGGCGGTGAAGTCCGGGGAGCGCAGCATGAAGACGGCGACGTAGCCGACGAACGCGCCGAGCAGCACGACGGCCGACGAGCCCGCCCCGGCGGCGGAGGTGACCGGCGACTGCACGCGGTCGACGCCGAGGAGCAGCAGCGGGGCGGCCACCAGCGTCAGCAGCGTCGTCCCCACCGCGACCCGGTTCCAGTAGCGGACGTCGCTGAGGGCCAGCGCCCCGACGCCGAGGCCGAGGCCGAGCACGCACGCCGCGGCGGGCACGCCGAGGACGCGTCCCAGCGACTCCCCGCCGATGCCGAGGCTGAAGCCGACCCAGCCGACCATCCCCGCGGCGACGAGCAGGCCGACCGCCGTCCGGGCCGGCGGGGCGAGGTAGCCGCGGCTCAGCTCGGCGAAGGTCTGCCCGGAGCCGATCGGCGGCCGCAGCCCCAGCCGGCCGTGCAGCGCGAGCAGCACGGCCATGAGGACGACGGCCGGCACGACCCAGGGCAGCGGCAGCGCCCCGCCGCCGTCGGCGAGCTGGGCGCCGAGCACGAGCGCGCCCGGCGAGCTGCCGATCGCCAGCCACCCGCCGACGTACCGCGTCCAGCGGACCGGCGCGTCGCCATCGGTGACCACGGACGCAACTTAGCGCTCAGGGACTTTGCGGCAAGACGCTTCTTCGGGTTCGGGGGACGGCGCGGGCCCGCGCTCGCCCCCGCCGTCCCGGCGGGTGGAGGTGGGGAGGTGCGCCACGCCCGGCCAGTACTGCCCTGCCGGCCGGGGCGAGCCACGGGTCTCGAGCATTGACCCACTGTCGGCCGCTCGGCCGGCGGAGGTGGCCGCTCCCGGCCAACGCCCTCGGCTCGACGGCACCACTGCTCGAGTGCCTCAGCTCCTCGGGGGTGCATCAGAGCGGGGCGCTCCAGGCGTCGTAGCCGTAGACCCAGTCGGCGTTGCCGGCCACGCGCAACCAGTCGTTGCCGCGGGAGCCGATCTGCACGTCGGCGGTGCGGGGGCGGCGGGCGGCCTCGTAGGCCTGCAGGGCCGCGGCGGCGTCGCCGGGCTCGTGCGCGCCCAGCGCCCGGGCGAGGACGACGGCGTCCTCGATCGCCATGCCGGCGCCCTGCGCCATGAACGGCATCATCGGGTGGCAGGCGTCGCCGAGCAGGGTCCGCGTGCCGGCCGACCAGCGCGGCAGCGGGTCGCGGACGTAGAGGGCCGACTTCAGCACCGAGTCGCAGGCGTCGAGCAGCGCGCGGGCCTCGGGGTGGAAGGCGGCGTAGGCGCGGCGCAGCTCCTCGACGTCGCCGGGCGAGGTCCACGACTCCTCGCGCCAGGAGTCCTGCGGCCGGGTGGCGAACACGAACACGTCCTCGCCGCGGTTGAGCGGGAAGGTGACGATCTGGGTCGCCGCGTCGGGGCCCCACCACTTGGTGAAGGCACCCAGGTTCGGCACGCCGGCCAGCCGGTCGGCGGGGACGACGGCGCGGTAGGCGACCACCCCGGTGAACTCCGGCTGCTCCGGGCCGAGGAGCGCCTCGCGGACGACGGAGTGGATGCCGTCGGCGCCGACCAGCACGTCGACGGTCGTGGCGCTGCCGTCGGCGAACTCGAGCGCGGTCCGGTCGCCGTCCTCCCCGACGGCCGACAGGGTGCAGCCGAGCCGCAGCACGTCGGCCGGCAGCGCCGGAACGAGCGCGTCGAGCAGGTCGGCGCGGTGGATGGTCAGCTGCGGGGAGCCGTAGCGCTCCTCGGCCGCGGCGCCCATCTCCAGTCGGGAGGTCTCCTCGCCGGTGTCCCAGGTTCGGCTGATCCGGTGCGACGGGCGGGCGGCGGTCTGCCGCAGCCGCTCGCCCACGCCGGCGCCGAGCCCGTCGAGCGCCGCGACGGCGTTGGGCGTCAGGTTGATGTCGGCACCGACCCGGCCGAGGCGGGCGGCCTGCTCGAAGACGACGACCTCCCGGCCGAGCTGCCGCAGCGCGATGGCCGCGACCATCCCGCCCACGCCGCCGCCGACGATCCCGATCCGCTGCTGCCCGCCCATGGCGTCTCCCTGCCTTCCTCCCGCGGCCCGGCCGCGCGAAGATGTGTAAGTCCCTACATTGTTAGCGCTTATATGTCTTTGCGGCAAGGGACCGGAGGAGGAGACGTGACGGAGCCCGACGAGGTCGACGCGGTGGTGGCGAGCTGGGCGGCCGCGCGCCCGGACGTCGACGCGGCGAGCATCGGCGTCTTCGGCCGGATCGCCCGCCTGGACCTGATGCGCCGGGCCGCCGTCCGCCGGCTGCACGAGCGGCACGGGCTGACCTCGGCCGCCTTCGACCTCCTGTCGCAGCTGCGCCGCGCCGGCCCGCCGCACCGGCGCACGACCGGGGAACTGGCCGAGGCGACCCTGCTGACCTCGGCCGCGACCACGCTGCGGATCGACCGGCTGGAGGCCGAGGGGCTGGTCCGCCGCGTGCGGTCGGACGAGGACCGGCGGGTGGTCTACGCCGAGCTGACTCCGGCCGGGCTGGCGCGGATCGACGCCGTGTTCGAGGAGCACATCGCCCTGGAGGACCGGCTGCTGGCGGGCCTGGACGCGGCCGGGCGCGCGCAGCTGGCGGACCTGCTGCGCTCCCTCACCCACTCCGTCGCCGGAGCCGGCACCCGGACCCCCTGACGGTGCCGGGAAGAGCCTCACGAGGCGGGTGACAGGGTGGCGGCGTGCTCGACGACGACGTCCTCGCCGCTCGCGTCCGCGGTGTGCTCGAGGTGCCGCTGCACCGCTGGCTCGGCCTGCAGCTCGCCGACCCGGCCGATCCCCGCGCGGGCGTCGTCCTCCCCGTCGGGCCGCAGGCGCTGAACAACGCGGCGGTGCTGCACGGCGGGCTGGTCTCGGCGCTGCTCGACGTCACGGCCTACCTCCGGCTGCTGCCCGAGCTGGCCGCCGGGGAGAACGCCGTCACCCACGACGCGACGTCGTCCCTGCTGCGGCCGGTGGCCGAGGGCGCGCGGGTGCACCTGCACGCCGAGGTGGTGCGGCGCGGGCGCACGCTGGTCTTCCTGCGCTCGGAGGCCCAGGTCGACGGCCGCACCGTCGCCTTCGGCCAGGTCACCAAGTCCGTCGTCCCGGCCCCCTGACGACGAGATCTGCACACTCGTGCCTTTCCGCGGCGGGAAAGCCTCGAGTGTGCAGATCTCGTCGCGCGCGGGGCAGATCAGTCGCGGGCGACCAGCACCGGCACCTCCTCGGCCGGCCGCGGCGCGGGGACGGCGACCGGGGCGGCGTCGGAGTGCTCGAGCCGCGGCAGCCAGCGCAGCCAGCTCGGCAGGTACCAGTTGCGGTCACCCAGCAGCTGCATGACCGCCGGCACCAGCACCGCCCGCACCACCGTGGCGTCGAGCAGCACCGCGATCGCCAGCCCCAGCCCGATCTGCTTCATCGACGTGAGCGACAGCGTCACGAAGGTGAGGAAGACGAACACCATGATCACCGCGGCGCTGGTGACCACCCCGGCCGAGGAGGTGATGCCGTTCGCGACCGCCGTGCGGGTGGGCAGGCCACGGTCGTGGCCCTCGCGGATCCGCCCGAGGATGAAGACGTGGTAGTCCATCGACAGGCCGAACAGGATCACGAAGAGGAACAGCGGGATCCAGTTCACGATGCCGCCGGTCCGGTCCAGGCCGATGAGGTCGGCGCCCCAGCCCTCCTGGAAGACCAGCACCATCGCGCCGTACGCGGCGGCCACGCTCAGCAGGTTGAGCACGATGGCGGTGAGCGCGATCGTCACCGAGCGGAACGAGACCAGCAGCAGCACGAAGGCCAGCACGAGGACGAAGGCGAACACCCACGGCGTCCGGTCGGCCATGAGCTCGTCGAAGGCCACCGAGTCGGCGGTGCCGCCGCTGACCACGGCCGTGACGCCGTCCACCGCGCCGAGCGTGCCGGGCACCAGGTCGTCCTCGAGGGTGGCCAGCGCGTCGCGTGAGGCCTGCTCCTCGCCGTCCCCCACGAGCGGGACGCTGACCACGGCGACGGTGCCGGCCTCGTTGGTCTCGACCTCGATCGGGTCGTTCATCTGCCCGCTGGCCAGCGCCTGCTCGCGGAGGTCGGCGATGGCCGCCTGCACCTCCGGTGCCGCGACGTCGTCCGCCTCGACGACCACCTGCGCCGGCGACGGGCCGCCGGGGAACGCCTCGCTGATGCGGTTGTAGGTCTGGATGACGGCGAGGTCCTGCGGCAGGTCGGTGACGCTCTCGTTGCGCAGGTCCATCGACAGCGCCGGGACGGCGAGGGCCACCAGTGCCGAGCCGGCGACGAGCCCGGCGACCAGTGGACGGCGCAGCACGACGCCGAGCACCGCGGGCCAGAACCGGCCGGGGCGGGCCTCCCGGCGGCGCCGGGCGAAGGGCAGCCGGCCCTTCTCCACCCGGTCGCCGAGCCAGGCCATCATCGCCGGGAGCACGGTGAGCGAGCCGGCCACCGAGATGGCGACGACGAGGATGGTCGCCGAGGCGACGCCGGTGAAGGCGGAGAACCCGGTGATGAACATGCCGGCCATCGCGACGACGACGGTGATGCCGGAGATCAGCACCGACCGGCCGGAGGTGGCGGCGGCGATGTCGAGCGCGTCGACCGGGCCGGCGCCCCTGGCTCGCTCCTCCCGCTCGCGCTTGAGGTAGAAGAGCGAGTAGTCGACGCCGACCGCCAGGCCGATGAGCAGCATCACGATCTGCGCGCTCTGGTCGACGTGCCAGATCTGGCTGGTGAGGCTGAGCAGGCCCAGCGCACCGACGAACGCCGTCAGCGCGAAGACCAGCGGCAGCACCGCCGCGACGAGTGCACCGAAGGTCAGCAGCAGGACGGCCAGCGTGATCGGGATCGACAGCAGCTCGGCGCGCTGGAAGTCGCGGTCGAGGGTGTCGCCCAGCGCGAGCTCGGCGCTGGTGTCGCCGAACTGCTCGACGCGGACGTCGCCGTGGTCGGCCGCGACCGCCGCGACCGCCGCCTGGATCGGCTCGATGCGCTCGTCGGCGGTCTCCGGGTCCCCGGCGACGTCGAGGGTGACCAGCGCCGAGCGGCCGTCCTCGGAGATCAGCGGCGCGCCGTCGAGCGGGCTCACGACGTTGGTCGCCTCGGGGGTGGCGCGCAGCGTGGCCACGAGGTCGGTGAGCGCCGCGGTCACGGCGGCCTGGGGGACGTCGGCGTCGCGCTGCACGAGGACCATCTCCGACGCCGGCTCCTCCCAGCCGTTGTCGTCGAGGATCTGCCGGGCCTGGGCGGGGGCGCCCAGGCTCTGCTCGGCCGCGGTCAGCTCGCCCTGCGGCACGAGGGTGCTGACGGCGAGGGCGGCCAGCACGAAGGCCAGCCAGCCGAGGATCGCGGCCTTGCGGTGCCGGGCGCTCCACCGCCCGACCCGCCCGGCGAGGTTGCCGCTTCGCTGCATGGCTCGTCTCCTGTCTGGGGTGCGGATGTCCGCAGCCGAATCTGCTGGTCCTGACCGCGCGGACCCATCCCGCCAGCTGGCGGAGGGGGTGTCGGGCCAGCCCGACCCCGGGTGTCCGCGGTGCGGACGAAGCCTCTCGGCGGCGCGAGGCGCGGCCCATCGGGGAGCGCCCCCATCCGTCCCGGGTTCCCGGCTCGGGGGACTCCCTGGGGCGGCGGGTCCGCGGGGCCGCCGCGCTGCGGAGGGCCGTCGTGCCACCCGGCGGCGACCGGTGCACCCCGTCCGGCCGCGCGGAACCGGCGGTGGGGGGTCCACGCGGGGGCTGTTGCGCCTCGTGGCTGCTCAAGCGGATGGAGGCGCTGCAGCTGGTCACCCCGCCGCCGCGACACCGCCGACGAGCGCAGGGTCTACGTCGAGCTCACCGAGGCCGGCCGGGCGCTGGAGCGTCCCACCTGCGACGTGTCGGCGGTGATGCTCGACGTCCTGCAGATGAGCGCCGAGGAGATCGCCGGGCTCAAGCAGCAGCTGGAGACGATCGTCGCGCGCACCAGCTGACCAGCCCGACGCCGGCTGCCGGGACAGGAACGGCGCGCCTCCCCCGTCGGGGATGCGCGCCGTTCCTGCTGTCTCAACCAGACGTGCACCCGAAGGGACTCGAACCCCTAACCTTCTGATCCGTAGTCAGATGCTCTATCCGTTGAGCTACGGGTGCGTGTGTTCAGTTGTCGTGCGCGGAGGCTCCGGGATTTGAACCCGGGATGGGGGTTAACCCAAACCGCATTAGCAGTGCGGCGCCATAGACCGGACTAGGCGAAGCCTCCCGGGGTCCGAGTCCCCCCGGAACCACCGCGGAAGAGACTACCAGCGCCCGGAGCGTCCCCCGGCCCGGGGGTCCGGACCGGGGGACGTCGCGTCAGGCGGCCAGCGGCTCGCGCAGTGCGTCCGGGAGGACGACGCGGCGACCGGGCACCAGCGTGACCACCACGGCCACCGCGGCGCCGGCGACGGCGAGCAGCAGCGCCCCCGGCACACCCGACGCGCCCTCGATGAGCGCGCCACCGAGGGCGGCGCCGATGGCGGAGGCCCCGACCGTCACCGTCGACAGCCAGGTGAACGCCTCGGTCGTCGCCTGGGCCGGCGCGATGGAGCCGACCAGCGAGTTCTGCACCGTCAGGGTCGGGGCGATCACCGAGCCGCCGAGGAACAGCAGGGCGCCCAGCACCCACGGGCTCGACACCGCGGCCAGCGGCGCCAGGCCGAGGGTCGTCCCCAGCAGCAGCCACCGGTACTGGCGGGGCAGCGAGGCGCTCAGTACGCGGGCACCGAACCAGAGCCCGCCCAGCACCGAACCCAGGGACCAGACGGCCAGCAGGACACCGGACATCCCGGGCGAGCCCGCCTCGTCGGCGAAGGCCGGCACCGCGACCTCGAGCGCACCGAACCCGACCATCAGCGCGGCGCAGCTGATGAGCACCCGCGGCATGCCCGGCGCCCGGACGGTGGAGAGCACGCCGGTCTGCACGCGCCCGGCCGCGACCCAGCCGCGCATCGCCTTCGACGTCGCGATCCCGAGGGCGCCGGCGACCGCGAGCACCCCTGCGGTGGCGACGGCGACCGCCGGGGCCACGAGGACGGCGAGGGCGGCCACGAGCGCCGGGCCGACGACGAAGACGAGCTCGGTCGTGGTGGCGTCGAGCGCGAAGGCCGCGGGCCGCACGCGCGGGTCGACCCGCGACCACAGCGCCCGCACCGTGCCGCTGACCAGCGGCGTGGCGGCGCCGGCCGCGGCCGAGGCGGCGACGATCGCGACCGTCGGCGCACCCGCGAGCACGACCGCGACGAGCGCGGCGAGCAGCAGCGGGTAGGCCGCGGCCTGGACCAGGAGCACCGGGCGCGGCGAGCGGCGGTCGGCCAGCCGGCCGAGCACCGGCGCCATCACCGCCATGGCGATGCCGAGGGTGGCCGAGGCCAGGCCCGCCACCGCGTAGGAACCGGTCTGCTCCTGCACCATGAGGAGCAGCGCCAGCGGCACCATGGCCGAGGGCAGGCGGCCGGCGAAGCCGCCGATGAGCAGGGTCGGAGCCGACGGGAGCCGCCAGACGGAGAGGTACGCGCGCACGGTGGTACTCGATTCAGCACTACGGGGAATGTGTAGGCGGTCATCAACCGTTGACCACCTACAGGCCACGTTAGCCAGCCGGAGGTAGGGAGTCAAATGAACTACGACACCTACGCGTCGAACGCCGTGGAACTGGCGATCGACCTGGCCAACGTCGACCGCGAGGGCGGCGCCTGGGCGGCCGACTTCCTGCGCGCCCACGACGAGTGGTTCTCCGACGGGTCGGCGCGCGACCTCACCGCCGACGAGGCCGCCGCCGCGGGCGAGACGGCGGACCTGGTGCGGGCCGTCGCGCTGGCCGAGACCCAGGACGAGGTGCTCACGCGGCTCAACGCCCTGCTGTCCCTGGCCAACCCACAGCCCTACGCCACCGACCACGACGGCGAGCTGCACCTGCACTACTCCCAGCCCGAGGCGCCGGTGCTCGAGCAGCTGACGACGACCGTGGCCATGGGCCTGTCGCAGGTGGTCGCCCAGCACGGCTGGCAGCGACTGGGCGTCTGCTCGGCCGAGGGCTGCGACGACGTCTACGTCGACACCTCGCGCAACGCCAGCCGGCGCTACTGCTCGAACACCTGCGCCAGCCGCTCGACCGTCGCCGCCTACCGCGCCCGCCGCAAGGCCTGATCGGAGTCGCTCGAGTGCGTTTTCCGCACTCCAGCGACTCCACTAGCGTCGCCGCGTGAGGTCACCGCGGCACTGGGACGCCCGCCTGCACGCGGCGATCGGCGCGCTCCCCGCCTCCCCCGCCGACCGGTGGCTGCGCCGGCTGTCCACGGCCGCCGACCACAGCGTGCTCTGGTTCGGCATCGGCGCGCTCATGGCCACGCGCAAGGGCGAGCTGCGGCGCGGGGCGGTGCGCGGCACCGGGTCGCTCGTCGTCACCAGCACGGTCGTCAACGCGCTGCTCAAGCAGGTGTTCGGGCGCCGCCGGCCCGACCTCTCCGTCCTCGGCGAGCACCGGCTCCTGCGGCGCAGCCTGACCACGCACTCGTTCCCCAGCGGGCACTCGGCGTCGGCGGCCGCGTTCGCCACCGGGGTCGCGATGGAGAGCCCACTGGCCGGGGTCGCCCTCGCGCCGGTGGCCGCGGCCGTCGGCTACTCACGGGTGCACGTGGGCGTGCACTACCCGGGCGACGTCGTGGCCGGCTTCGCCGTGGGGACGGCGGTGGCCGCGGCCAGCCGGCGGTGGTGGGCGGTCCGGCCGCGGACGCCCGCCCGGGTGCGCCCGGCCCTGTCCGCCCCCGCGCTGCCGGGCGGCGAGGGGCTGGCCGTGGCGGTCAACCCCCGCTCGGGCGCCGAGACCTACGACCCCTCGGCGGAGATCCGCGACCTGCTGCCGAAGGCCGAGGTGCTGGAGCTGTCGGAGGAGCACGGCGTCGCCGACCTGCTCGGTGAGGCCGCCCGGTCGGGGCGGGCGCGGGCGCTGGGCGTGGCCGGGGGCGACGGCTCGGTCGCCGCGGCCGCCGCGGTGGCGCTGGGGCACGGGCTGCCCCTGGCCGTCATCCCGGCGGGGACGCTCAACCACTTCGCGCGGGACGTCGGGGTCGAGACCGTGGCGCACGCCGCCGAGGCAGTCGTCTCCGGGTCGGCGGTGAAGGTGGACGTCGCCTCGCTCAACGGGACGCCGTTCCTCAACACCGCGAGCATCGGCAGCTACCCGGAGATGGTGCGCCGCCGCGACGAGCTGTCGGGCCGGCTGGGCAAGTGGGCGGCGATGACGGTGGCCGCGGCGCAGACCCTGCGGCACGGGACGCCGGTGTCGCTGCTGCTCGACGGCCGGCGGGTGCGGGTCTGGATCCTGTTCGTCGGCAACTGCGAGTACACCCCGCGCGGGCTGGCGCCGGCCTGGCGCCCCCGGCTGGAGGACGGCCTGCTCGACATCCAGTACCTGCGCGCCGACATCCCGTTCAGCCGCACCCGCGCGGTGCTGGGCACGCTGCTCGGGGTCTCCGACCGGGTGTCCGGCTACGCGTCGGTGCAGGCGCGCGAGGTGGCGGTGCGCTCGCTGTCGGGGCCGCAGGAGGTCGCCTACGACGGCGAGATGGGCGACGCCGACACGGAGTTCACCTTCGCCAAGGGCGGCTCGCTGACCGTCTACTGCTGCCGGACGACGTAACTCGGGCGGCCCTGCTGCGGTTTTCTCGGTGCTCTGGCGGCGCTGCAGCACCGCAGGAGCACGAGGAAGACCGCAGGAGCCTTGGCGTTGCCGGGTGTTGCTCCCCGTTGCGCGTCCTGCAGGGCCGCCGAGGCGCGAGTTCCATCCGCGATGGGCCCGATCGGGCGGTTGTCCACAGCGAGTGCTGCGACCGCGATGCGGGCCTGGCTAGTCTCCCGACTTCGTGACGACGGGGAGGTGGCGCGTGTCTGCCGGGTGGACGGCGCGGACGACGGCTGCGCTCGCGGTGGCCGCGGCGGTGCTCAGCGGGTGCTCGGACGAGCAGCCCGCCAACGACTCGCTCCCCGAGCCGAGCACCCAGGCCTCGGAGTCCGAGGACGCCCTGCCACCCCTCGGCCCGCCTGAATTCCCCGTCCCCGACGAGGCGCGGCAGAAGACACCGGAAGGCGCACTCGCATTCACTCAGTACTACATAGCGCTGATCGAGTACACCGCAGATCACACGGCGGATCCGCAACCACTACTTGAGCTGAGTAGCGGGTGCGGCACCTGCACTCGGATCGCCCAATCGTTCGCGGACGACCGAGCGGCAGGGAACGTGTATGACGACGTCACCATCCAGTTCACCGCGGCGGGGCCCGGAATCTTAACGGGCGGCCAAGCGGATGTTGGCTTCGTTCTATCGCAGAGCGCCGTTGTGGTTCGAGACGCTCAAGGATCACCGGTGGAGGATCGCTCAAGCGAAGCTACCACCGACCTGCAGTCGGGGGCCTTACTCGAATGGCGAGCCGATTGGCATGCGTGGCTGATCACGACTCTGACCATCGGTTGACATGAAGCGGATTGCCCTAGTGGGGCTATTCATCGCTGCCAGCACCGCGGTTCTGCCAACCGGCGACGCGCAAGCCTGCGTAGTGGCGGCTTGCCCTGAGCCTGAGGTCAACATTGGCTCCGGCGCTCTTACGGCGAGCTACATGGAGATGGCCTCGGGTGTCTGGACCGCCAGCAACGCGGCGGTCCCGAATCATCCTTATACCTACCGCCTCCTCACCCCCTGTGGCGCCGCACAGGAAGCCGGCGAACCATGTCAAGACTCCGACGATCGGGCCTGCGTTGCGCCGCCGGACCGCGTTGTGAGGGAACTCGTTCTGCAGCAGCGGCGCTTGGTACTGACCACCGGAGGAACCATTGATGGCTATCCCGTCGTAGGCGGCACCGCACCGGGCACACCAGTAGGGCCGTGGCTTGCTTCTCCCCGACAGTGCGTCGACGTGACGGCGCTGAACCCGGCGCCCACGCCGGAGGAGGTGTTCCGCTACTTCGAGCGGTTGCCTCTTCCCCAGCTCCCGACCCTCCAGCAGCCGCCCGGCGACGCCCTCGTCGGACTGCCCGTCATCTTCTTCACCGACGGCCCGACCACGCAGACCTACAGCCTCGACATCCGCGGCTTCACGGTCGACATCGTCGCCACCGCCGAGGCGTTCACCTGGCGCACCGGCGACGGCGCCGAGCTCACCACCACCGACCCCGGCGCCCCCTATCCCGACCAGACGGTCACCCACGACTACGCCTCGGGCACCTACACCGCCTCGCTCACCACCACGTGGAGCGGCACCTTCAGCGTCGACGGCAGCGCGAGCGTCGACGTCCCCGGCACGACGACGACCGACGGCCCGCCCGTCACCTTCACCGTCGTCGAGGCCCGCGCGGTCCTCACCGACCCGTACGACTGACCTCACCGAGGGTGAGGCCGAGCCGGGTCCGCCGCCCCACCCCGACCGCACCGCGCGCGATCGGATTGACCTCCGCCGCCTGCCTGTCAGGGTCAGCGCGCTGACCTGGAGGCCGATGCCGGAGGGGGTGCGCAGCCATCCCGGAGAACCTCGCCCTCCGCCGTGTCCTCCTCGGCCTCCTCCTCGCCGTCGCAGGCTGGCTGCTGCTCGCCGTCGTCGCCGACCGCGCGTACGCCGGCGACGACCGTCCGGCCGCCGCCGCGGACGACGACGAGCACTCAGGTCCGTCCGCGGAGCCCGGACCGGACGACCCCGACGACGACGAAGCGCCCGAGTGGGAGCAGAGGCCCGACAGCGAGGACGACGCGGCCGAGGACGACGCGGCCGAGGACGACGCCCCCGAGCAGCACCCGTCCGGTGTGCCGTACGCCGAGCCGGCCGGGACACCGGACACCCCGACGCCGAACCCACAGGCGGTCCCGCAGCCGGACCCCGAACCGGCACCCGCGCCCGAACCGGCACCTCAGCCCGCCCCCGCTCCCGCACCGGGACCCGCACCGGCGACCGCGCCGCCTCCAGCACCCGCCGCCGAGCCGGCCCCCACTCCCCAACCGGCACCGACACCCGCGGCCACACCCGCTGCGGACGCCGGCGCCCCCGCCGACGTCGCGCCCGCACCGCCCGCCACCGAGTCACCCGCTGCCGCCCCGGCCACCACCGCTCCAGCCACTGCCGAGCCGGCCCCCACCACCCCCGCCGCGATCGAACCGACGGTGACCGAACCGCCGGCGACCGGGCCCCTCACCGCCACCGGGTCCCCGCCCGAGGACCTCACCGTCGCCGAGATCGCCGCGACGGTCGCCGACGTCTCGCCGTCCCCCATGACCTGCGTGCCCCAGCCGGCCCGCGCGGGGCCGGCCGGACCCGCGCCGCCGGAACCCCGCAGCGCCCCACGCGCCCCGGCGACCGAGGCGGCGACAGTGGCACCGGTCCCCGACACACCCGCACCGGCTCCGCACCAGGCCCCGCCCGTGCCACCGCCCGCACCGGCCGCTCCGCCCGCGCCGAGCGGCCCCTGCACGTCGGCCGGCGGCAGCACCGTGCACGCCTCCGGCACGCACGCCCCCGACACCTGGTCCTCCCCCGCGGCCGTCTGTGCCGCCGGCGCGGGCACCGAGGTCGCGGCGGAGATGCGCCGCCTCGAGCGGGCCGCCGAGCGCGCGATCGACCGCGAGGGCGACCCCGGCTCGTCCCCCGGCTGACCCCGCTCGACCCGACGCGCACGCCCGCGCGAGCCCCGAGCCGCGCGCGCCCGTCCCCCTCCGCCCGCTCAGCGGTGCGCATCTCTCGCCGTCCCGACCCGGGGATCTCCCATGAGACCGCTCCAGCACCCCCTCCCGCTCCCCCTGCCCGAGCCGCGCGACGCCCACCGGCTGGTCAGGGCCGCGTTCGACCGCGGCCTCGCCCTCCTCGCGCTGCTGCTGGTCCTGCCGGTGCTCGTCGCCGTCGCGGTGGCCGTGCGGGCGACCAGCCCCGGCCCGGCGCTCCGGCGCAGCCCGCGGCTCGGCCGCGACGGGCGCGCCTTCGGCCTGCTCACCTTCCGCACGACGGTGACCGCGTCGGTCCCGTCGGACGACGGCGTGCTCGTCCCGCTGCGCCCGGAGACGGTCACCCCCGTCGGCCGGTTCCTGCGCCGGCACGCGCTGGACGAGCTGCCCCAGCTGCTCAACGTCCTCGGCGGCCAGATGTCGCTCGTGGGCCCGCGGCCGCGCGAGGTCGCGGTCGCCGGTCCGCCCGCGTCGAAGCCGGGCCTGCTCGGGACCGGGGACGACGACGCCGTCCCCCGGCGCTCCCTGCCGGCCGACCTGACCGTCCTGGGCCGGGCGCTCCGGACCGCGCTGCGCGGCGACGGCGGATGATCCGCTGAGAGGCCCGGAGGCCGCCTACCGTGTACGGAGTGCAGCACCTGTCCGCCGCCGTGGCCGCCGTCGTGCGGTCGTTGGTGGAAGAGCGTGGCTGGTCGGGTCGTCAGCTGGCCCGCGAGACCGGCATCAACCAGGCCAGCGTGGCGCGCAAGCTGCGCGAGGAGAGCCCGTTCGACCTCGACGACCTGCAGGCCATCACCCAGGCGCTGAGCGTCGACCTCGTCGACCTGATGAACGCCGCCGCGCGGCTGCTGGGCTGAGCCCGCGCGTCAGGCGACACCGCGGGACCCTGCGGGCGGGTTTCGCACGATGCCGGCGGGATCCGGGCCGCACCGTCCGGGATTCGGCTGCAGCGTGCGTGCCGGCCCCAGCGAGTCAGGCGCGCCGGCGGGCGAAGCGCCAGGCCAGGATCGCGGCCACGACGGCGGCGAACATCATCCCGACGCCGATCAGCGTCGTCTGGGTCGTCCCGAGCAGCACCAGGACGACGCCGACGACGACCACCGCGATCATCTCGACGGCCACCACGAGCAGCAGCAGCCCCAGCAGCGCCTTCCCCATGCGACCAGGGTGCCCGCTGCCGACGCCGTCCGACAGGCCACCTCACCCTCCGGGGCCAGGGCGCCGCTGGGCAGGCGGGGAGACCGCGACCTCACTACGGTCGTGATCAAGGGTGTCCCGCCCGCCGACGTGGGCATGAGGGCACCGACACGGTTCATTCGACGGAAGAGGTCTGCCCATGTTGGTCCGCCGGATCGCCCGGCCCCTGCTCGCCGCGCCCTTCATCTACGGAGGGATCAGCACGCTCCGCAAGCCGGAGGACCGCGTGCCGGGTGCCGCCCCCGTGGTGGAGAAGATCGCCCAGACCGCCGACAGCCAGCTGCCCGTCGAGGTGCCCAAGGACGTCGAGCAGTGGGTCAAGATCGACGCCGGCGTGAAGGTGGCCGCGGGCTCGCTGCTCGCGCTCGGCAAGCTGCCCCGCCTGTCCGCGCTGGTGCTCTCGGCGTCGATCGTCCCCACCACGCTGGCCGGGCACCGGTTCTGGGAGCACGACGACCCGACCGAGCAGTTCGGCCAGATCTCGAACTTCCTGAAGAACACCGGCCTGCTGGGCGGCCTGCTGCTCGCCGCCGTCGACACCGAGGGCCGCCCGTCGGTCGGCTACCGCGCCAAGCGCGCCGCCAAGCTGGCCGCCAGGGCGACCGAGGAGAACTACGAGAAGGCCGCCAAGCGCGCGAGCAAGGCGCACAGGAAGGCGGAGAAGAAGGCCAAGAAGCAGGCGACGAAGGCGAAGAGCTGACCGAGCCACTCCCGCCCGCGGCCGCGCTCCGGAGGATCGCCTTCCTCCTGGAGCGCGCCCGCGAGCCCACGCACCGGGTCGCGGCGTTCCGCACCGCCGCGGCGGTCCTCGACGGCCTGGACGACGCCGAACTCGACCGGCGGATCCGCACGCGGACGCTCACCGACCTCAAGGGCATCGGCCCCAAGACCGGCGCCGCGATCGTGCAGGCCCACGCCGGCGAGGTGCCCGAGTACCTGGCCAGGCTCGAGGAGGCCCACGCCGACCTGGTCGAGCTGGCCGACGACGTCGCGCAGTACCGCGCCCTGCTGCGCGGCGACCTGCACAGCCACTCCGACTGGTCCGACGGCGGCAGCCCGATCCGCGAGATGGCCGAGGCCGCCATGGGGATCGGGCACGAATATCTCGCGCTGACCGACCACTCGCCGCGGCTGACGGTCGCCAACGGGCTGACCGCCGCGCGGCTGGAGAAGCAGCTCGACGTGGTCGCCGCGCTCAACGAGGAGCTGGCGCCGTTCCGGATCCTCACCGGCATCGAGGTCGACATCAACCTCGACGGCAGCCTCGACCAGACAGACGAGCTGCTCGAGCGGGTGGACGTCGTGGTGGCCAGCGTGCACTCCGACCTGCGCGCCGACCGGTCGGCGATGACCGAGCGGATGCTGGCCGCCGTCGCCAACCCGCACGCCGACGTCCTCGGGCACTGCACCGGCCGGCTGGTGATCGGCCGCAGGCAGCGCAACGGCACCCAGCGGCCCCGCCCGGAGAGCCAGTTCGACGCGGAGGCGGTGTTCTCCTCCTGCGTCGAGCACGGGACGGCGGTGGAGATCAACTCCCGCCCCGAACGCCTCGACCCGCCGCTGCGGCTGCTCTCCCTCGCCGTCGAGCTCGGCTGCGAGTTCGCCATCGACACCGACGCGCACGCGCCCGGTCAGCTCGACTGGCAGTCCAACGGCTGCGAGCGCGCCGTGGAGACCGGCGTCCCGCCCGAGCGCGTGATCAACACCTGGTCGGCCGACGAGCTCCTCGACTGGACCGCCGGCTGAGCGGTCGCGCCGAGGCCCACGGGCGCGCGCGAGGGTGCACGACGGGACCGAACACGGCCAACCGAGGCCGTCGGAGGCGGCCGGCCGGGCGGCCACGGCTGTGAGTTATGAGAAGTTTGGGAGAACTCCAGATCACCGGCGACGCCCTCACGCGCCGCGACCGCGCCGCCACGCCGCGCCGCGGTCACGCACCGTGAGACTACTCGCACGTAAATGGAATCGAATGGGCTGCGTCACAAATTGACGCTCATCCGGCGCTGGCACACTCCCCGGGGCGGCGATCCTGCCGTTCTTGCACCGGGAGTTGCCCAAAAATGCTCGACAATGCGATCGGACCCGCGACCACGGTCCGCGGCGCCGGCGCGGACCGACCGTCCTCCGCCCGGCGACTGGGTGTCGGGGCCATGGTCGCGCTCCTCGCGGCCACCCTGGCGGTCCCCCTCGTGGACGACCGCGGCCTGGTGGCGACCGCCGGGATCGTCGTCGCGGTCGCCGGACTGGGGGTCCTCGTGGCCACCCGGACGCGGACGTCCGCGGGCCGGCGGCCGGTGCACACCCTGGTCCAGATCGCCCTGCACCTCTCGCCCGTGCTGCTGCTGACGACGATATTCCCGCTGGTCAGCCCCGAGATCACGGCCACCCGCGTCGGCGGGGTCAGCCTCACCTCGATCGTCCTCGCCTCGTCGATGACCGTCCCCTGGCTCAGCCAGTCGGTGTGCATGCCGCTCTACCGCGGGATCGGGGAGCACCTGCACGCCGGCGACCGGGACGCCCTGCTCGCCAGCTTCTGCCGGGTCTGGCCACTGGTGGCGGTGCGTGCCCTGTCGATCGTGGCGGTCTTCGCCATCCCGGTGCAGCTGGTCATGGACTGGTCGTTCACCGCACTGGGTGCATATCTGTGCCTGACCATTCTTCACCTGTTCTTCGTGCAATTGCTGGTCATCAGCAACACGGCCGACAGGCGGCCATTGTGGGCCGCCGCCTGGACCGCGTACGCAGCCATTCTGTTCCTCGCGCCGACGTGGTGGTTTCTGCCGCCGGTGGCCGGCAGCCTGGTCCTCCTCGTCGCCCTGCGCCGGCACCTGCGCCAGTTCGCGAACCCGCTGCACCTCGACGTCCGCGACGTCGCGTCGGACCTGCTGCGGGGGCTCCTGCTCGGCGCCGTCCTCTGGGCGGACAAGCTGCTGTTCTTCCTGACCGCCGGCCAGGACTTCGACGTGAGCACGGTCTTCCTGGCCCTGCTGCCCGCCGTCCTCGCCTACAACATGTACTTCGTCGTCCTCGCCCCGCGCTTCGACGACGACGTCCGCACCATGCGGGCGGCGATGGAGTCCGAGCCGCTGCACCGCCTGGGCGCGCACTCGAGCCGGCTCGCGACGACCGTGGCGTGGACCGTCGCCCGGACGGGGCTGGCCGGCGCCGTCATCGGCTTCGCCCTGACCGCTCTCGTCGCCGCCTGGCAGCCGGACATCGCCTGGCTCACCGCGTCCGTCTCGGTGGCCTCCTGGGGCTTCATGATGACGACGGTCGTGTCGTACAAGCTCGACTACATCGGCCAGCGGCTGCCCGCCCAGGTGTACGGCGCCCTGCACCTGGCCGCCTGCGTGCTCGCCTTCACGCTGCTGCCCGCCGGCGCGCCGGTGTACCTCGCGCTCGCGGCGTTCGAGGCCGTGCTGCTCGTGGTCGCGCTGCGCACGTGCCTGCGCCACTGGCGCGTCCCCGAGTACACGCTGTTCTGGCGCCACGCGACGTCCTGGTGAGCGGACCGACCCCCAGGCCCCCCCATCCGCGCGGAGAGAGCCGCACACCCACCCGACTCCGCTTCGCCCAGCGGACGCCGAGCACGAGAACAGGAGCAGGTCACCAGATGACCGAGAACGCCGGACGCGAGGACGTCGACGTCGCCATCGTCATGGAGTCGACCTACCCCTACCTCAAGGGCGGCGTCTCCGCGGTGGTCCACGACATCGTCGTCGGGAACCCCGACCTGACCTTCGGGATCATCCACATCACCTGGGACTCCTCCAGCCCCCAGGAGGACCTCTACGGGATGCCGGCGAACGTCCGGTGGGTCCACCCGATGTACCTGAGCATGCAGGAGCACCGGGAGGACTTCCGCGACCTGACGCCGCGCGACCTCCGGATGCGCCCGGCGGCCCGCACGCAGCTCGCGCACCGGGTCTTCGACGCCCTCGACGCGGTCGTGCAGGGCGACCCGGAGCCCGTCTGGTCCCTCTACGACGAGGGCATGAACCCGCGGACGCGGGACTACCCGCTGTGGGCCCTGCTGGGCACGCAGGAGTTCATGACCGTCATGCAGCAGCGACTGCCCGACCTCGGGCTCTCGCTGGTCGAGACGTTCTGGCTGCTGCGCGAGTTCTTCTCCCTCGCCTGCGCCGTGCTCGGCAGCGACCTGCCCCGGGCCCGGGTCTACCACGCCCACACGACCGGCTACGCGTCGCTGCTCAGCGCCGCGGCCGCCCGGCAGAACGACGGGAAGTTCCTCCTCACGGAGCACAACCTCTACGTCCGGGACACGATCAACATGCTGCTCGAGCGCGACCTGGCCCTGCCGGTGACCGCGACCGACTGGCGCACCTTCGACGTGCCGCCCACCGAGCGGGCGTGGATGACCTGGTGGATCGAGATGGGCCGCCTCTGCTACCCGAGCGCCGAGGTGATCACCTACCTCTACCCGAAGGCGATCACCGAGGCCGCCGACCTCGGGGCACCGGTCGAGAAGAGCGTGATCATCCCGAACGGGATGGTCCCCGCGTCGGTCGAGCCGGCCTACCAGCAACGGCTCGCCGCCCTCGAGGGCATCCTCACCGGCCCGCCCGACCGGATGTGGCAGCTGGCCTACATCGCCCGGGTCGTCCCCATCAAGGGGATGCTCGACCTCCTCGACACCGTGCACCTGCTCCTCCAGCGCGGGATCAGGAACTTCCACGTCGACGCGCTGGGGCCCACCACCCACGACCCGGGCTACTACCAGGCCTGCCTGGACAAGGTGGCGCTGCTCGGGCTCGGCGACCACGTCACGTTCCACGGCGTCGTCGACGTCAAGGAGCGCATCGGGCAGTACGACCTCCTGGTGCTGCCCAGCTACAACGAGGGCCAGCCCATCGTCGTCCTGGAGGCGATGACCGCCGGCATCCCCACGGTCGGCACCGAGGTGGGCGGCATGGCCCAGCTCGTGCACGACCCGCTCACCACCCCGGCCGGCCACACCTGGGGCCCGTGCGGCCTGCTCGTGGACCCGCTGCACAAGTCGCCCAACATGGCCGAGCAGCTGGCCGACGGGCTGGCCGCCGTCATGGCCGACCCGGCGCTGTACGCGGAGTTCGCCCGCAACGCGCGTGGCCGGGTGGAGGACTTCTTCCAGCTGAGCGACGCCATGCGCGCCTACAACGACCTCTACCGCGAGCTGGGCGGCCTGCCCGCGGCGACCGTGGACAGCGGCCGGCGCCCGGGCGCCCACCGAGCCCCCGTCGCGGTGCCGGCGCCGGTCGAGGACCGGTTCCCGCTCGTCCGGCCGGACCGCCGGAGGGCCCGGCTGCCGCGCCTGTCCCGGCTGCGGCCCATCGCCTGAGGTCAAGGACGGCGGAGCGGCTGCCGATGACGGTCACGTGCTGCCCGCCGTCCTCGGATCCCTCCTCGTCCTCCCCTGGCTGGTGACCGCCGGGTCCTCCGCCCGGGGCACCCGCGCCCTGCCCGTGTCCCGCTGGACGAGCGCGCCCGTGCCCGTCCCGCACCGCACACCCACCCACCCCGACGACTGGGTCCTCCTCGTCCGCTGACGGCACCCGCGCCACCGAGGCGTGGGACAGGAGTGACGCCCGAGACTCCACACGCACAGTAGTTGGACAGCTGCAACGCGTGCTTGCTTGACTGGGACGACATCAGGTCCCCGCTCACTCCCCTGGGCGCTGCGGCGGATCGCGTCCGGCGACTCGCTGCCCCGCGCAGCGGTGGAGGCTCCCGGTGGGCAGGCACACCAACACCGCGTACACGGCTGTCCACCGGGCACCCGGCCGCGCACCACACCTCTGGGCCGCGGGGCGGCGCCTGCTGCGCGCGGTCGTCGTCGCGGCCCTCGCGGTGGTCCTCGTCGCGGGTCCCGAGACCGGCAGCCGGCCGGCCACGTCGGTGGAACCGGTCCCCGCAGCCGCAGCCCTCCGGGCGCACTGCACCGACTGGGCCGGCTGCCGGGACCTCGTCCGCGCCGCGCTGCGGGTCCTCGCCGGCGCGTCGGCGTCGCGGGCCGGCCGGCCGGCGCTCCCGTCGCCGTCCGCCGCGCCGTCCACCGCGCCGTCCACCGCGCCGGCGGCTGCACCGACGACCACCGCGGCACCGACGGGTACCGCCACCCCCTCGGCCACGACAGACTCCCGGCTCGTGCGGTACGCGCCGACGGACGAGGTGTTCGCCAACCCCGAGCGCGGCTTCTACCACTACACCGAGACCCACTGGTCGCCCGACGGCAGCGCGTACGCGCCGCTGGACGTCGCCCGGCTGACCGCCTGGCGGACGACGGAGTCGGTCAGCCTCGTCTACCGGGTGTTCTACCTCGACGGGCTGGTCGACCGGGACGCCGTCGACCAGCGGTTCCTCGACCAGGTCGCCGGCGACCTCCGGGCGGCGCGCGCCGCGGGCGTGCAGCTGGTGGTCCGCTTCGCCTACTCCGCCGACAGCGGCAGGGACGCCCCGCCGGCCCGCGCGGTCGGCCACGTCCGGCAGCTGGCCCCGGTCCTGAACGCCGGCGCGGACGTCGTCTTCGTGCTGCAGGCGGGCTTCGTCGGGCGGTGGGGCGAGTGGTACTACTCCGACTCCTACACCTCCGACCCGTCCCGCCCGTGGGAGCTCACCGACGCGGACTGGGCGAGCCGGGACCGCGTCCTCGACGCCCTGCTGGACTCGACCTCCCCCGGCATCTGGGTGCAGGTCCGCTACCCCGCGATCTCGCAGCGGCTGCTCGGCTCCGGCGACCCGCGGGCGGCACGCGTCGGCGTGCACAACGACTGCTTCCTGGCCAGCGACACCGACATGGGGACGCTGAACTCGGCCGCCGAGCGGACCTGGCTGGCGGACCGGTCCCGGACGCGGCCCGTCGGCGGCGAGACCTGCGGTGCCAACGCGCCGCGGTCGCTGTGGGAGACCGCGGCCGCGGAGCTCGCCCGCTACCACTGGAGCTTCCTCAACGCCGACTACTCCCGCGACGTCCTGGACTCCTGGGGCCCGTCCGGACGGACCACCGCGGCGCGGCTGCTCGGCTACCGCCTGAGCCTGACGTCGGCCACGCTCCCCGGTTCCGCACGGGCCGGCGCCACGGTGCCGGTCGAGCTCACCCTGACCAACCAGGGGTGGGCCGCACCGCTGTCGGCCCGCCCGGTGCAGCTGGTGCTCCGGGCGGGGACGCAGACCGTGGCCGTGCCGGTGCCGCTGGACGTGCGGACCCTCGCCCCCGGGACGACGCGCACCGTCCGCGTCGACGTCCCCGTGCCGGCCGCCCCCGGCGTCTGGGCCGTGTCGCTCGCCCTCCCCGACGCCGCCCCCGCGCTGGCCGGCGACCCGGCCTACGCCATCCGGCTGGCCAACCAGGGGCTGTGGGACCCGGTCACCGGCCGCAACGACCTCGGCCACGCGATCACCGTGCGCTGAGTGTGATGTGCCCGGCGGCCCGGGAGCGGACGGCGGAGGTCTGGCAGGCTCGACCCGTGGTCACCCGCCGTGGCGCCTGGATCAGGTACCAGGACGCCCTGTCCGAGCAGCAGCTGGAGTTCGCGGCCGAGAACTACCAGGTCGCGATCCTGCAGCCGTGGGAGACCGAGGCGGTCGGCTGGCTGAAGGACCGTCGTCCGGACATGACCGTGCTCGCCTACAAGTGCCTGTCCTCGGTCCGCGACTTCGAGTCGGGGCCGATCTTCACGTCGGGCGTCAGCCTCGAGGAGGCCGAGGAGGCCGGCGAGGAGTGGTTCGGCCACCGCGAGGACGGCAGCCGGATCCAGTGGGCCACCTACCCGGGGCACTGGCAGATGGCCGTGTGGGACCCCGAGTACCGGGAGCGCTGGGTCGACAACGTCGCCGACTTCCTGGACGGCACCCGCTGGGACGGCGTCATGGCCGACAACGACGTCTTCGACGACTACTACGGCCTGCGTCCGCCGATCGAGGGCGGCCGCGGGATGGCCGACATCCGCGCGGCCATGGACGTCTTCGTGCCCGAGGCCGGCGAGCGGCTGGCCGGGATCGGCAAGCTGCTCGTGCCGAACATCGCCGAGTCCCGCCGGGACCCGGGCCGGTGGGCGCGGCACGCGGCGTGGGGCGGCGGCTTCGAGGAGGTCTGGCTGGCCTGGGGGCCGCAGGACCACCTCGACCCGGTCAGCGCCCTGGCCCAGATGGAGGAGCTGCGCGGCCCCGGGATCAGCGTCATGCGGATCGCCACCGACGGCCGCGACGACCACCCCAACTTCCTGTACGGGCTGGCCGCGCTGTGGGTCTTCGGCGGCGAGGAGCAGGCGTACTTCTCCGCCACCGACCACGACGGCTACAGCGGGACGCCGTTCGTGCCCCAGCTGAACTGGGACCTCGGGGCGCCGCTGGCCGGCCCGCAGCAGCGCGGCAACGGCTTCTGGCGGGAGTTCGCCGACGGCTGGGCGGCGGTGAACCTCAACGACAACCCCCGCCGCTCGGTCTCCTTCACCGTCCCGTCCGGCCTGCGCACGGTCGACGGCGACCCGGCGCCGGCCAAGGTGAAGCTGCAGCCGCACGAGGGCGTGCTCTACACGCGCCGGGGCTGATCAGCGCCGGCGGGTCCAGCCCTCCCACGCCGAGGCGACCATCTCCTCGACGCCGTACCGGGCCTGCCACCCGAGCTCGGTGGCCAGCCGGTCGGCCGAGGCGACCACCCGCGGCGGGTCGCCCGCGCGGCGCGGCTCGACGACCGGCTCGGCCCACTCCTGGTCCGCCGTCCCGCTGACCGCGCGGACGACCCCGACCATCTCGCGCACCGACACGCCCTCGCCGCGGCCGACGTTCGCGGTCATGGCGGTCACCGAGCCGGAGCCCAGCGCCCGCGCGGCCGCGACGTGCGCGGAGGCGATGTCGGCGACGTGCACGAAGTCGCGGATGCACGTGCCGTCGGGGGTGTCGTAGTCGTCGCCGAAGATCCTCGGCGGCCGCCGGCGGTCCAGCTGCTGGAAGACCATCGGCACGAGGTTGGACACACCCCGGTCGGTGAGCTCCGGCGCCGCCGTCCCGGCGACGTTGAAGTAGCGCAGGCTGGCGTACCGCAGCCCGGTCGCGCGGGCGGTGTCGGCCACCATCCACTCGCCGACCAGCTTCGTCGTCCCGTAGGGGTTCACCGGCCGGCAGTCGACGTCCTCGTGGACCAGGTCGACGTCGGGTGCGCCGTACACGGCGGCGCTGGAGGAGAAGACGAAGGACCCGACGCCGGCCTCCGACGCCGCCTCCAGGAGCACCCGCAGGCCCTCGACGTTCTCCCGGTAGTAGTGCAGCGGACGGCGGACCGACTCCTCGACCTGCTTCTTCGCCGCGAGGTGCACGATGCCCCGGACGGCGTGCTCGCGCAGGGCGCCGGCGACGAGGTGGCGGTCCAGGACGCTCCCGGCGACCAGCGGGGTGCCGGGGATGCGCGCCGGGTCACCGGTGGAGAGGTCGTCGAGGACCGCGACCTCCTCGCCCGCCTCGCGCATGGCGCGGACGACGTGCGCCCCGATGTACCCGGCTCCGCCGGTGACGAGCCAGGTCATGCCCCGACGGTAGTGCGGCGGAGACGCCCGGCGGTCGCGTCCGGCGGAGACCCTGCACACCCCGGCCGGGGGCCGGGCTACGGCTTGCGGGCCAGCAGGCCGGCCGCCTCGAGGTCCGCCGCGGCGGCACGCAGCCCCGCGAAGTCCGTGCCCGACACCGACGCGACGTCGAGCAGCGACGTCGCCCCGTCGGAGTAGGCGAGCACCCACAGCATCGCCATCACCGCGTCGGTCGCCGCCTTGCCGCCGGTGGTCGGGTAGAGGCCCCGCTTGCCCAGCTGGGGCTCGCCGTACGGGCTGAGGTTCTCGTACCGCTCGTCGTGCTCCAGGACGTCGAGGACCTCGAGCACGGCGAGGTGGGCGTCGGCCAGCTCCGCCGGCTGCACGAACCCCAGGTCGTCGGCGGAGGTGTGGTACTCGGGGTACTCCCCGTGCGGCGTGCGCGACAGCCGGCCGAAGGGCAGGTCGAAGCCGATCGCGTTGAACTGCCGCTCGTCGTAGCCGTACGGCGAGTAGCCGCGCACCTCCCCGCCGCGCCGCGTCACGACGTGGGAGGCGGCGCGGTCCACGTCCCGGTCCCCCCGTCGCGTGCGCTTGTAGACCAGCGGACCCGGCCCGCCCAGCCCGGTGACCACCAGCCCGTGCCGCAGCCGCGGCAGGACGTCGGGGTTGCGGCTGAGCCAGGTGATCGAGCCGATCGTCCCGGGCGCGAAGAGGAACCGGTACGTGTACCGGCGCGACGGCAGCGCCATCAGCGTGCGGGCGACCTCTGTGGCGACGGCGATCCCGGCGAGGTTGTCGTTGGCCAGCGACGGGTGGCACACGTGCGCGGTGACCATCACCTCCTCGGCGGTCTCCCCCGGGATCACCAGCTCGCCGTAGGTCAGCTCCCCGGGCCCGATGGTGGTGTCGACGACGACCTCGTACGGCCCCTCGTCCATCGCCTGCAGCTGCCGGTCGGTGAGGCAGAAGCCCCAGTCGCGGCTGTAATAGGTGGTGCGGTACGGGATCCAGTCGGGCCGGTCCGGCAGCGTGTGCAGGTGCGGGCGCAGCTCGCTCAGCGTCATGGTGGCGCGGACCGGCACGCTGTAGCCGACCAGGTGCAGGTTGTGCTCCCGGAAGTCGACGACCCGCCGCCCGCTCGCGTCGGCGATGTAGGCGTCGCGGACGTTCCACTCGTCGTTGATCGTCCAGTCGAACGCCTGCGTGCCCGACGCGACGCCGTGCCGCTGCAGCGGCAGCGACTCGGCGAGCACGTCGAGCGTCGCCCGCACGCCGTCGCCGGTGATGCTGCGGCAGATCGGGTACAGCCGGGCCATCGCCGCGTGCATCGACTCCCCGAGCCCGGCGAGGTCCCGCTCGCCGGACCGCAGGGCGTCGACGACCCGCGCGAGGCTCACGACCTCGTGCGCAGCAGGTCGTCCAGCCGGCCCTCCGCCCGGAGCCGGTTGACCCGGTGCAGCCGCACGTACCGCTCACCCTCGAAGTCCTCGGCGCTCAGCCCGATCCGGTCCATGTCGACGGCGAGCTCCTTGATGCCGTCGAGCACCGTCCACCCCGGCCGGAACCCCGGCAGCTGCGTGGAGATCTTCGTGAAGTCGACCTTGTAGTCGCGCTTGTCGGCGCTCGCGCCCTCGGCGAAGGTCACCGGCGCGCCCATCACCTCGGCCACGGAGTTGGCGATGTCGCGCACCTGCACGACGTCCTCGTCCCGGCCGACGTTGAAGGCCTGGTCGTGGACGACCTCCCGCGGCGCCTCGAGCACCGCCAGGAACGCCCGCGAGATGTCCTGCACGTGCACCAGCGGCCGCCACGGGCTGCCGTCGCTCTGCAGCCGCACCTCGCCGCGGGTGAACGCCGTCCCCGTCAGGTTGTTGACCACGATGTCGGCGCGCAGCCGCGGCGAGGAGCCGTACGCGGTCGCGTTGCGCAGGTACGTGGGGCTGAAGCCGTCGTCGGCCAGCGCGCCGATGTCCCGCTCGGCCATCACCTTGCTCTCGCCGTAGGGCGTGACCGGGTTGAACGCGCTCTCCTCGCTGACCGGGGCGTCGCCCGCGGCGCCGTACAGCGAGCAGGAGGAGGAGAAGAGGAACCGCGGCACGCCGGCCGCCTTGGCGGCCCGGGCCACGTGCGTCGCGCCGTGGGCGTTGACCGAGTAGGTGGCGTCGGGGTTGAGGTGCCCGACCGGGTCGTTGGAGATGGCCGCTAGGTGCACCACCGCGTCGAAGCCCTCCAGGTCGGCGGGGACGACGTCGCGGATGTCGCCGGTGCGGGAGACGTAACCCCGCGGCTGCTCGCCGAAGTCGCAGCCGTCGTACCAGCCGGCGTCGAGGCCCTCGACCTCGTGCCCGGCCTCGAGCAGGGCGGGCACGAGCACCGCGCCGATGTAGCCGCGGTCGCCGTTCACCAGAACACGCATGGGGCACTCACTCCGGGTCGGTGCAGGGTCAGGTCGGGATGCGGCGGGGTGCCGCGAACGGCCGCAGCGCCGGCGCCACGGGGCGGCCCCGCAGCAGGCCGTCGGTCGAGCCGGCGTGCAGGGCCTTGGTGTACACGGTCAGCGCCTCGCCGACCGCCTCGACGGTGCGGTCGACGTCGTCGTCGGTGTGGGCGGCGGAGATGACGAACGACTGGCCGAGGACGCCGCGCTGCAGCATCTCCTGCAGGAACAGCGTCCGGAACTCCTGCGAGGGCCGGCCGAGGTGGTCGCGGGTGACGAAGACGAGGCAGGACGGGCGCCCCACCACGGTGAAGGAGTCGGCGATCCCGGCGGCGGCCGCCGCCGCGTTCGCCCCCTCGGCCAGCCGCCGGCCCCGCTCCTCCATGACCGCGACGACGTCGCGCTCCCGGTAGGCCTGCGCCACCGCCAGGTAGGCGGCCAGGCCGGTCGTCTCGGGGCCGTGCGTGGTGGAGAGGAGGAAGGTGCGCTCGGCGTCGGTGCGCAGGCCGCCGAGCTCCATGAGCTCGCGCTTCCCGGCCAGCGCGGAGACGGCGAAGCCGTTGCCCAGCGCCTTGCCCCACGCCGAGAGGTCGGGGGTGACGCCGTACACGCCCTGCGCCCCATGCCGCGACCAGCGCATCCCGGTGATCATCTCGTCGAAGACGAGGACGAACCCGTCGCGGTCGGCCAGCGCCCGCAGCCCCTCGAGGAAGCCCGGCGCCGGCTCGGCCAGCGCGGTGGCGGCCTCCAGCAGCACGCAGGCGATCCGGCCGGGGTGCTCGGCGAGCAGCGCCTCCACCGAGGCCAGGTCGTCGTAGTCGAAACCGACCGTGAGGTCGCGGTGCGCCTGCGGGATGCCGGCGGACATCCCGGTGGTGCCGATGAACCAGTCGTCGGTGGAGAAGAACGGGTGCGTCCGGCAGACGGCGACCAGGTCGCGGCCGGTGGCGGTCCGCGCCAGCTTCACCGCCGCGGTCGTGGCGTCGGAGCCGTTCTTGGCGAACTTGACCATGTCCGCGCCGGGCACCTGGGCGAGGAACTCCTCGGCGGCCCGCAGCTCCCACACCGAGGGCCGGCTGAAGCTGACCCCCGAGCGGGCGGCCTCGGCCACCGCCTCGACGACCGGCTCGTACGCGTGGCCGAGGGTCACCGACCGCAGGCCCATGCCGTACTCGACGTACCAGTTGCCGTCGACGTCCTGCACGTGCGCGCCCTGCCCGCGAGCGATGACCGGCGCCATGTCCTCGGGGTACTGGTCCGAGCCGCGGGCGTAGGTGTGCGCCCCGCCCGGCACGAGCTCGTGCAGGCGGGCCTGCACCGCCGTCGACCCGGCGAAGATCCGGTCGGTCATCGGGCGTCCAGCCTCAGCAGCAGCTTGGCCGGCACGAAGCCCTCGGCGTAGCGGGTCCGGCTCTCCATCCCGCGCAGCCGCAGGAGCCCGAGGAAGGTCTCGTCGTCCCACCAGTCGCGGCCCAGCTGGGAGGGGAAGGAGCGGTGCAGCAGCTCGACCTTGCGGCGGGCGTCGTCCTCGGTCACCCGGACGTAGGCGCTCGGCGAGCGCGCGTCGCCGTCCCACTTGGGGATCTCGTAGTGCAGCACCAGCGCGTCCCGCCAGACCGTGGTGACCAGCTCGCCGATCAGGCGGTGGTCCTGGTGCGCGTCGTCGGTCCGCGGCGCCAGCACCAGGTGCGGGCGGTGCTCGGCGGCGGTCTCCTCGAGCGCGTCCTTGACGGCGTCCCAGTGCGCGGGCAGGCGGCCGTCGGGCAGGTCCAGCACGCGCACCGACGCGCCGGGGAAGAACTCCGGCAGCGCGGCCTCGGCCTCCTTGCGCCGGTCGGGCGTGCCGGTGAGGACCAGCCCGCTGACCGTCGTCTCCGGCCGGCGGGCCAGGCCCAGGAGCGTCCCGCCGCAGCCGATCTCGATGTCGTCGGGGTGGGCGCCGATGCACAGGACGTCGAGGCGGCCGGCCGGGGGCAGCAGGTCGAGCACGGGCTACTTGCCGTCGGCGAGGGTGGGCTCGGGCATCACCACGGGGATGACCGGCTTGCCCGGCTCCACCGGCACGTCGCGCCACACCGCCCACGGGCTGGCCCCGCTGCGGTACTGCTCCTCCAGCGCCGTGCGCTCCTTGAGGGTGTCCATCGGCGCCCAGAACCCGTCGTAGGGGGTGGCGCAGAGCCGGCCGTCGGCGGCGGCGCGGACGAACCCGTCCATGACGAGGTCGTCGCCCTCCTCGAGGTAGTCGAAGATGCCCTGCCGCAGGATGAAGTAGCCGCCGTTGATCCGCATGGACATGTCCGCGACCGGGGTCAGGCCGGTGACCCGCTCGCCGCCGGCGATCTCCACGACGTGGAAGGAGTCCTGCGGCTTGACGGCGAGCAGGTTGGCGACGGCGTCCTTGCCCTCGAACTCGGCGATGAGCTCGTTCATCGGGGCGTCGGTGAGCACGTCGCCGTAATTGGCCAGGAACACCTCGTCGTCCTCCAGGTACGGGCGCACCCGGCGCAGCCGCTCCCCGATCGCGGTCGAGATGCCGGTGTCGACGAAGGTGATCGTCCAGTCGCTGATGTCGGTGGCCAGCATCTGCACGTGCTGGCCGCCCTTGGTGAGGACGAAGTCGTTGGAGCTGGTCTCCCGGTAGTCGAGAAAGTAGTTCTTCACCGCCTCCGCGCCGTAGCCCAGGCAGAGGATGAACTCGGTGTGCCCGAAGTGCGCGTAGTAGCGCATCACGTGCCACAGCACCGGCCGGCTGCCGATCGGCATCATCGGCTTGGGCAGCGACTCCGGGCCGGTGCGGATCCGCATGCCCAGCCCGCCGCAGAAGATGACGACCTTCACCGCTGCACCCCCCGCGGCTCGACGACCTCCAGGCGGGGCAGCGCCACCACCAGCTGCCCGCCCCAGTCGCGGACGTGGGCGAGCTGCGCGGCGATCTCGTCCCGGAGGTTCCAGGGCATGATCAGGACGTGGTCCGGCCGCGCCGCGTCCAGGGCCTCCGGCGCGTGGATCGGGATGTGCGTGCCGGGCAGGAACTTCCCGTGCTTGAACGGGTTGCGGTCGACGGCGAAGGCGATCAGGTCACCGCGGATGCCGCAGTGGTTGAGCAGCGTGTTGCCCT
This sequence comes from Blastococcus sp. SYSU D00813, assembly GCF_054050735.1. NCBI lineage: Bacteria > Bacillati > Actinomycetota > Actinomycetes > Geodermatophilales > Geodermatophilaceae > Blastococcus > Blastococcus sp. SYSU D00813. The sequence goes on along the minus strand of NZ_JBJGZX010000002.1, from coordinate 102,870 downwards.
TGCCGGGGGCGCCGTAGGCGACGACGGACTCGCCGCGGCGCGAGCGCTCCACGAGGAACTCGACGAGGTCGTTGCGGACCGTGGCCACCGCCTCGGCGAAGCCGGCGTGGCCCTCGAGGGTGTGCAGCCCGGCGGCCTCCTCGGCGGCCAGCACCGCGGCGACGGCGTCGCTGGGCGGCGGGGCCTGCTCGGCCGGCATCGACCAGGTGCGCAGCGACCCGCCGTGGGTGGGCAGCTCCTCGACGTCGTAGACGGCCAGGCCGGCCTCGGCGAGCACCCGCTGCGTGGTCAGCAGCGACAGGTACGAGAAGTGCTCGTGGTAGATCGTGTCGTACTCGTTGCCCTCGATCAGCCGCATGAGGTGCGGGATCTCGATCGTGACGGTGCCGCCGTCGGCGACCAGGGCGCGCAGGCCCTTGGCGAAGTCGACGATGTCGGGCACGTGCGCGAAGACGTTGTTGGCGACGACGAGGTCGGCGGCACCGTGCCGGGTCGCCACGTCCCGGCCGGTCTCCTCGCCGAGGAAGGCCACCTCGGTCGGCACGCCCTTCTCGACGGCGGCCTCGGCCACGTTGGCCGCCGGCTCGATGCCCAGCGCCCGGATCCCCCGGTGGACGACGTGCTGCAGCAGGTAGCCGTCGTTGCTCGCCACCTCGACGACGAAGGAGTCCGGCCCGAGCGACAGGCGGTCGGCGGCGTCCTCGACGTAGGCCTTGGCGTGCGCGACCCACGAGTCGCTGTAGGAGGAGAAGTAGGCGTAGTGGCTGAAGATGTCGCCGGCGTCGATGTAGGCCGGCAGCTGCACGAGCAGGCACTGCGCGCAGATCCGCACGTGCAGCGGGTAGAACGTCTCGCCGGTGTCGAGCTGGTCGGCGGTCAGGTAGCTCTCGCAGGGCGGGGACATGCCCAGGTCGACGAAGGTGTGGGTCAGCTCGGCCGAACAGAGCCGGCACCGGGGGGCGCTCATGCGCAGGACCTCCTGGTCGCGTCGGACCGGCTCCGTGCCGGTCGCGTGGACTCGCGGTGTGCGCGCACGCCCTCACCCCTTCGACTGAACATCCTCCGTGACCCTGGGTCACGCTAGGGATGAGACGGAAGTGGGACAGGGGATCGGCCGCGATGATCGCTCCGCCGGGCGTGCCACCACCGTGCGTGCTCAGCCGGTGACGGCCCTGCTGACCGAACGTGCTGGTCAGGTCACTGCTCGGTGAACGTCGCCGGTCACGACGGTGACGGATGGTGAGCGCCGCCGCCCTCCCGGCCGGCCCACCCGCCGCGCGGACGGCGCTCCGCCCGCACGGACGGCGCTCCGGCCGTCACCGACGGCGAGCGATCTCCGCCGCGTGGACGACGTCCTGCGCCGCCCGCCGCGGCGAGGCGAACTCGACGTCGACGTCCTCGGCCCACCCGGCCCAGTCGTCGCGGGCCTCCGCCATCGCCCGCGCCACGGCCGCCACCGTCGGCTCGACGAGCCAGGTGCCCTTCTTGTCGCGCAGGTTCGGCGCGATGCCGGCGACCGACGACACCACCACCTGCAGCCCGGCCACGTACGCCTCCAGCGCGGTGAAGCCGAAGACCTCCTCGGTGCTGGGCAGCACGAGGGTGTGCGTCCGGGCGAGCAGCGCGACCACGCCGGACTCGTCGAGGAAGCCGTGGAAGGTCACCCGGTCGGCCACCCCGAGGGAGCCCGCCAGCTCCTGCAGCGCGGCCATCTCCACGCCGTCCCCGGCGACGTCCAGCGTCGCGCCGTCCCCCAGCGTCGCGAACGCCCGGATCAGCGTCGCCACGTTCTTGCGCTCGATCAGCTGACCCACGTAGACAAACCGGTGCACGGCGTCCGGCGGCCCGCCCGCCCGCAGCTCCCGCACGCGGCGGTCGAACTGCCCCAGGTCGATGCTGTTGACCGTCTCGACGACCCGGTCCCGGGCCGCGCCGTCGGTCACCGCCGCCTCGGCCGCCGCCGGCCCGGGGACGACGACCGCGCCGGCGTGGCGGAAGACGAACGAGCGCAGCCAGGCCGCGGGGCCGCCGGAGAACTGGCGGCTCTGCAGCGTGCTCTCGGCGTAGAGGACGTAGGGGATGCCGCGCAGCCGGGCCAGCAGCGCCGGCCACAGGTGCGCGGGCTGCCACCACTCCTGGAAGACCAGCACGTCGGCGCCGCGCAGGAGCCTGCGCGCCACCCCGGGCCGGAGCACGGCCGCGGGCTCGTCGAGCCGACGGGCCACCGGACCGGGCAGCGGCAGCTTCCAGGAGCCGACGACGGCCGACCGGTAGTCCGGCGTCTCCCGCCAGACCCAGTGGCGGACCTCCTCCTCGCGGAAGTAGAAGGACACGTCCAGGTCGGCCAGGTCGCTCAGCTCGCGCCACATCGGTTCGCGGTACGGGGCCTGGGTGTCGGTCAGCCACGCGATCTTCATGCACCGCTCCCCGGGAAGACGGCCGGGGGCAACCGGCGGGCGCCCGGTCACTCCCAGCGATGAGGTCGCGCGCCATCTAACTCCCCGTAGTGCGCAAACGCCCACACGGGGCGGCGCGCAGACCCCTGGCGCACTGCGCAGAGTCACGTATCGTGACGTCCTCGTGGTGGACGGCTCCGTCACCACAGCACCCGAACGGATCGCCCCCAGCCTCGGGAGGGCCGCGCTCGATGGCCGACGGACGTGCCGGCGAACGATGGACCAGCAGCGGCACCGGCGTGCAGGACGCGCCGGCGCCGGCCGACCCACCCGTGCCCGCGGTCTCGGTGTGCATCCCGCTGTACCGCAAGGAGGAGTTCATCGGGGCGACGATCCAGAGCGTCCTCGACCAGACCTTCGGCGACTTCGAGCTCGTCGTCCTCGACAACGCCAGCCCCGACCGGTCGGCCGAGATCGCGCGGTCGTTCGACGACCCCCGGATCCGCGTCGTGCAGAACGCGGAGACCATCCCGCCGACCGACAACTTCAACACGGTCGTCGCCCTCTCCCGGGCGCCGCTGGTCAAGGTCCTGTGCGCCGACGACCTGCTGCGCCCGGCCTGCCTGGAGCGGCAGGTCGGCGTCCTGCAGGCCGATCCCGGGCTGGCCCTGGTCACCTGCCGGCACGACCTGGTCGACGGCGAGGGCCAGGTTGTCTCCCGCGACCGCACGCTGCGCACCCGCGACCTCGTCGGCCGCCAGGACCGCGCCACGATCGTCCGCCGGCTGGTGCGGCACGGGGGCATCCCCGTGGGCAGCGTCAACAACGTGATGTTCCGCCGGACGGCGTTCGAGGCCGCCGGCGGCTTCCCGGTCGACGAGGACTTCTTCATCATCGACGTGGCCGCCTGGGTGCGGCTGCTCGAGCACGGCGACTACTACGGCATCCCGGAGAGCCTCGCCGGGTTCCGGGTGCACTCCGGTTCCAACTCCCGCGACCTCGGCGGCGAGGCGATCGCGACGCAGCGGCGGTTCGTCGCCTCGCTGATCCGGGACAACGCCGGCGTCGTCCGGCCGCGGGACCGGTTCTTCAGCGCCCTGCGCGCGCCGGTCACCCGGGTGCGCCACCACATGCTGTTCGCCGCGGCCGGCCCGACCGCCAGCCCGCTCAGCCGCGCCGCGGGGCGGCTCCTGAAGCTCGGCAAGGGCGCGGCCTAGTGACCTCCTCCCCCCGGCACGCCGCGATCTCCCCGTCGCCCGGCAGTCCCGTCGCCGACGTCGCGGTCCTCGAGGTGGAGCCCGAGGGACACCGCCTGCACTACCTCGCCCACCTGGTCCGGGCCGCGGGTCCGGGCCGGTGCGTCGTGCTGACCACCGACCGGGCGGTCCGCTCGGAGGACCACGCGCTGGTGGCGCCGGCCCTCGCCGAGGCGACCGTGGTGCTCGACGACACCGCCACCCCCGGCGCCGCGCTGGCGTCGGCGCTCGCGGTCGCCCGCGAACGCGGCATCCCGGCGCTGGTCGTGCCCGAGGGCGACGACTACGTCGTCCCCCTGCTGCGCCACCTGGTCCGCCGTCCCCGCGCCCGCACCGAGGTCCGGCTGCTGCTCATGCGCACCCAGGCCGTGCGCGGGCCGGAGCCGTTCACGTCGGTCGCGCTGGTCAAGCCCCTGCTCGTGCAGCTGCTGCGGCTCTCCCGGCGGGTCCGGCTGCACTTCCTCACCGACGCGCTCGGCGTCGTCCGGCGGCGCAGCGGCTACCCCGGCGTCCGCCCGGTCGAGGACCCGGTGGCGCCGCCGGCGCCGGGCACCCCGGCCCGGCCCGGGTGGCTCCCCGCGGCGTCGCCGGACTCGGTGCTCGTGGGCGTCTTCGGCGTCGTCACGCCGCGCAAGAACCTGCCGCTGCTGGTCGAGGCGGTGTCGCGGACCGACGACGCGGTGCTCGTCGTCGGCGGGCGGCTGGCCCCCGAGGTGCGCGCGTTCGTCGACGCCGACGCCGACGTGGCCGCCCTGCGGGCCGCCGGGCGCCTGGTCGTCGTCGACCGCCTCCTCGACGCCGACGAGCTGGCCGGCGCGCTGGCCGCGGTGGACGTCGTGGCGGTCCTGCACGACAACGACTCCCCCAGCGGGATCCTCGCCGAGGCCTGCGTGCGGGGGACGCCGTCGCTGGTGCCCACCGGCGGCTGGCTGGCCCGGGTGGTCGACGCGACCGGCACCGGGGTGACCACCGCCCTCGACCCGGACGACGTGGCGGCGGCCCTGCGCCGCGTGCGCACCGGCTCCACCGCCCTGGCCGCGGCCGTCGACGCGGCGGCCGGCCGCATCGGGACGACGCGCTTCACCGACGCGCTGCTGGGCCGGCGATGACGTCGAGCGGCGTCCTGGCCCCGGCGGTCCCCCGCCCCTCCGCACCGCCGGCCTGGCGGCGGGTGGCCGGCGGGCGCGCGGCGTACCTCGTCCCGGTGGCGCTGGTCGTGCTCGCCATGCCGCTGGTGCGGCCCAACCTCTTCGGCGAGTTCGCCTCGTTCGCCGGCGCGGGGCTGCTGGTGCTGGCCGCGGCGCTGGCCGTGGCCCTCCGCGCCGCGGCCGGGACCCGCCGCCCGGCCGGCCCCGGAGGGATCGGCCCGGCCGTCGTGCTCGTGGTCCTCCTCGGGCTGGCCTACCTGTGGCTCCTGGTCCAGGCGGCCGTCATGGAGCCCGCCGGGATGGGGCGCACCGCGCTGCAGGGCGCGTTCCTGACCGTCGGCGCCGTCCTCGCCGTGGTGGTCGTCTGCGCCGAGCCGCGCGCGCGGCTGGCCGTGGGCCGGGCGTTCGTGTTCGTCGTGGTCGCCCTGTGCGCCTCCTACGTCGTCACCGCCGTCCTCTGGCTCGTCGCCGGGGTCGGGTCGGGCGTCCTCACGACGATCCCGGCCGGGGCCTCGCCGGATCCCGAGCCGCTGTTCTTCCCGCTGACGCCCACGCTCGGCACCCAGGCCGTCCTCGGCATCGAGTTCCCCCGCTTCACCGGCCTGGGCCGCGAGCCGGGGTGGATGGCGATGTACTGCGCCGTCGCCTACTTCCTGACCGACATGGTGGGCTGGCGCAGTCGCCGGCTGAAGGCGACGCTGCTCGCCGGCCTGGTCGGCTGCATCTCGACGGCCGGCTTCGGCGTGTTCGTAGTCGCCTGGGCGTACCACGCGTTCCTGCGCGACCGGGGCACCGGGATCACCCTCGGCGGGTACCTGCGCCAGCTGTTCGGGCTGGCCGCCCTGGGCGGCGCCATCTGGCTGGCCGTGGCGGCGCCGGTGCTGGGCCTGGCCGCGAAGTCGACGCAGAACGTCGTCTCCCTCGACGAGCGGCAGGTGGCCACCGAGGCCGGCCTGCGCGCGCTCACCGAGCGGCCGCTGGGCGGGGCGCCCGAGGTGGCGCAGGCCGGCATCAACCTCATCTCCGACATCTCGGTGAGCGGGCTGCCGTTCGTCGTCCTCGTCACCCTGGCGCTGCTGCTGCCGGCGGCGCTGCTCCGCGGCCCGGCGCGCTTCAGCCACGCCGTCGTCGTCTCCGTCTTCCTCACGCTGCTGCTCTCCCAGCCGCCCAAGGACTCGACCTGGGCCTACGCCGTCGTGGCGCTGGCCCTCCTGCTGCGGGGGGCCGACATGGAGCCGCTCGTGCCGACCACCCGCCGTTCCACGACACCGTCCGGGAGGGCGCCGTGAACGCTCGTGACTACATCGCGCTGGTGAGGGAGCGGAAGCTCATCATCGCCCTCTGCGTGCTGGCCTGCCTCGGCCTCGCCGCGGTCGTCACGTCGCTGATGCCGAAGTCGTACACCTCGACGGTCACGTTCTACCTCTCGTCGGAGGTCACGTCGGAGGAGGGCGCCGGCGACCCGTTCCTGACCGCGCAGCTGCCGGCAGAGCGGGCGGCCTCCTTCGCCGAGCTGCTCACCGGGCCCCGGGTCGCCGCCGACGCCGCCGAGCAGCTGGGCGGGGGAATCACCGGCGCCGAGGTCGCCGACTCCGTCGCCGCCGGGGTCGAGCCCGAGAGCGTCGTCCTCACCCTCACCGCCACCGGCGACACCGCCGAGCGGGCGCGGGACGTCGCGCAGGCGGTGTCGGACTCCTTCGTGGCGCTCGTGGCCGAGCTCGAGACCGGTCCCGCCCCCGCCGAGGGGGAGGAAGCAGCCCCGGCCCCGCCGGTCGCGGTCGTCGCCGACGTCCTGCAGCCGGCCGACCTGCCGGACTCGCCGACCAGCCCGTCGCTGCTGCTGAACCTGCTGATCGGGCTGGCCGTCGGCCTGCTGGTCGGCGTCACCGCCGCGGTCGCCCGGCACGCCCTGGACACCCGGCTGCGGTCGGCGCGGCAGCTCGCCGAGGCCGTGGGCGCACCGGTGCTGGGCGCGGTGCCCGCCGACCGGAAGGCCGCGGAGCACCCGGTGGCCCTCACCGCCGAGAGCGCCGACGCACGGCGACCCCACCCGCGCGTGGAGGCCTACCGCAGGATCCGCACCGCCCTCCAGGCGGCCCAGCCGGGACCTGCGGGGGGCGTGCTCGTGGTCGCCAGCGCCCGCCGCGGGGAGGGGCGCACCACCACCGCGTGCAACCTCGCGGCCTTCCTGGCGGCGGTGGGCGCCCGCGTCGTGCTGGTGGACGGCGACCTGCGCCACCCCCGGGTGACCGACGTGCTCGGCCTCGACCGGGGCGACGCACCCGGCCTGGGCGAGGTGCTCTCCGGCGCGGCCACCCTCCGGCAGGCGACGCTGCGCTGGGAGCCCGAGTACGTGGACGTGATCCCCGGCGGCGCCCCCACCGCGCGCTCGAACGAGCTGCTCGCCTCGCGCCGGGCCCAGGAGGCGCTGGCCGACCTGCGGACCCGCTACGACTACGTGGTCGTCGACTCCTCGCCCGTCCTGTCCGTGGCCGACGCCGCGAGCCTGGCGAGGCTCGCCGACGGCGTGGTGCTGGTCGGCCGGTGGCGCCGGACGAGGGGTCCCGACGCACAAGCGGCCGCCGCCTACCTGCGCTCGGTCTCCGCGCCCGTGCTCGGCGCGGTGCTCACCCGCGTGCCGCGCCGCCGGATCACGCCGGCCGACCTGGCCGCCGGCGCCGGCACCGGCACCGTGGCCGCGCCGGCCACCCGCCGGCCCGCCGCCGATGCCCCTGTCGATCCCGGCCGGGCGGTCGCCGGCCCCGAGCCCACCGGGCCGCCGGCCGGCAAGCCGCCGTCGGACCGGATGGGTGAGGTCTCCCCCATCCCCGACTCCCACAAGCAGGACCGCCGCGGCGGGCCCCCGTCGCGCAAGCGGCGCGCGAGCTGACCGGTGGCGTACGAGCCGGGGCGGCGGCCGGTCTCCCGCCGCGCGGTGCTGGGCACGGGCGTCGCGCTCGTGCTCGGGACCGCTGCCGCCTGCTCGGCGTCGGGGGACGACCCGTCGCCGCCCCGGCGCACCGACGCGGCGACGACCAGCCCGCCGCCGCCCCCGGCGACGCCCAGCGGGGAGCCGCTGCTCTCCGGCGTCCCGGTCGTGGACGTGCGGGCGCTCGGGGCGGTCGGCGACGGTCGCGCCGACGACACCGACGCCGTCCGCCGCGGCCTGGACCAGGTGAACGCCGGCGGCGGCACGCTCTACTTCCCCGCCGGCCAGTACCTCTACCGCGGCGGGGCGCTGCAGCCGGCGGCCGGCGTCACCCTCGCCGGGGTGCCCGGCGCCTCGACGGTGCTGTTCGACTCCCCCGGCTCCTCCGGCTTCGTGAGCCTGCTGTCCGTCGAGACGGCAGGCGTGACGGTCGACGGCCTGGTGCTGCGCCGGGCCGGCGCGTTCCGGGCCGTGCTCGTCGACATCGGCGGGGTGGCCGGCTTCCGGCTGTCCCGCAGCGTGCTCGACGGGGCCGTCCCGGACTTCCCCGGCCCCGAGTGCCACGGCATCAAGTTCCCCGACCGCGGCGCCGCGCAGGACGTCGTCATCTCCGGGTCGACGCTGCGCGGCCTCGTCTACGGGCTGCTGATGGCCAACGCCTCGACCGCCACGGTCACCGGCGTCACGGTCGAGGAGAGCACGTTCACCGGCAACGCCAACACCGACCTGGAGTTCAACAGCCCCAGCGGCTGGATCCGGCGGATCCGGGTCGACGGCTGCACCTTCGCCGACAACGACTCGGAGGGCTTCGGGGTCGGCCTGGCCCACGTCGAGGACGCCGTGGTCAGCAACTGCTCCTTCGACACGTACTCGCTCGAGGCCGTCCACGTCGAGGACTACAGCGACGAGGTGACCGTCCGCCGGAACACCTTCCGCGCCTGCGGCCTGCGGATGCACTCGCACGTGCAGGTGATCAGCGGCTGCACGAACGTGCGGGTCGTCGAGAACACGTTCGACGCCACGGCCAACGCTGAGCTGATCTACGTGGTGAACGCGCTGCCCGGCGGCACCCAGCCGACCGCCGGCGGCCGTCCCTCGGACGGGCCGTCGGACGTCCTCGTCCGCGGCAACACCTTCGACTGCTCGGCCGACGCGGTCCCCGTCTACTTCCAGGACGTCGAGCGCGGCGAGATCAGCGGCAACACCATCACCGCCCAGGCCGCCGACGACCCGTCGGAGGCCTTCCGGCTGCTCGAGGACCCGGGGACGACGGTCACCGGGAACGCCATCAACGGCCGGACGTACTGACCGCCGCCGGCAGCGCCGTCCGTCTCTTGGCGACCAGCAGGTGCCCGAGGATGTAGAGCTGCGAGAGGGTGAACCCGGCCGCGGCCTCCACCGGCCCGGCGACCGCGGCCAGGACGTACGTGACCACCAGGCCCAGGCACAGCCCGATGCCGACGGCGGTGCCGACGGCCCGCTCGGCGCCCCGGTTCTGCAGGACGGTCGCCATGCCCTGGTTGACCGTCGAGAAGGCCGCCCCGACCGCGAGGACGGCGAACGTCGGCCCCGAGTCGGCGAACTCGTCGCCGAGGATCCACGGGATCAGCAGCGGCCCGATCAGCGCCGCCACGAGCGGCCCGAGCGTGAGGGCGAGGGAGAGCAGCCCGATCCGGCGCTCCTCCCGCCGCAGCGCCTCGGGGTCCTTCCCGGCCCGGGCGAGCCAGGGGGCGCCGACCAGCGCGAGGGACGACGAGAGGAACAGCAGCGGGCCGAGCAGCCGGCCGGCGCCGGCGTAGATGCCGCCGACCGTGGCGCCGCCGCCGGCGGTGGCGAGCGGGGTGTCGAGCTGCTGGCCGATCGCGGCGAGGGAGACGACGCCGAAGGAGAGGCTGCGGCGGTGCACCGCGAGGGTCTCGCCGAACCCGGCGGCGGCTTCCGGGGCCCGGCCGAGGAAGACCCGGTCGAGCCCGGCCTCGACCACGAAGCTGGCGACCAGGCCGATCGCGAGCCCGAGCTCGGGCGCGCCGGCGACGACCAGGACGACGGTGACCACGAGGCCGGTGGCCCGCCCGGCCAGCTGCGCCCACGCCGCCCGCGAGAAGCGCTCCTGCGACCGCAGCAGGGCGTTGGCCGTCTGGGCCTCCCACACGGCCCAGCCGACGAGGCCGAGGACCAGGCCCTCCACGAGCCCCGGCGCGATGAGCACGCAGGCCACGACGTCGGGGACGAGGAGGAGCGGGACGGCGCGCCGCTTGGCCGAGCACCAGGCCCGGCCGCGCGCCAGGGTCACCCGGTCGGCGGCGACCTCACGGACGAGGTAGCCGATCAGGCCCGCGTCGAAGACCGTCGCGCCGATGCTGCCCAGCGCGAAGCAGGTGGCGACCAGGCCGAGCCCGGCCGGGCCGATGCCGCGCGCGGCGACGACGTAGGTGAGGCCGATGAGCACCTGGCCGGCGGCGAGGGACGCCGCGACGCCGCCGAGCCGCCCGACGAGCAGCCGCCCGGCGTTGGGCTCCCGGGCCACGGTGGTCACGCGGCGGGGGTCCTCACGCAGACGTCCTCCTCCGGGCGGGCCGACCGGCGAAGACTAGATCACCGGTCCGGGCGGTGGCGGCCCGAGGCCCGCAATCCGGGCCGCGACCTGCGTACATTGCGCTGCGTGAGGGACGCCGGAGCGAGGAGTGGACCGGTCGGCGCGGCTCCCGACGTCGTCGTGGTCGGGCTGCACTACGCCCCGGAGCACTCGGGCAACGCGCCGTACACGACCGGCCTGGCGCGGCACCTCGCGGCGGCCGGGCTCCGCGTCACCGCGGTCACCGGCTACCCGCACTACCCGCAGTGGCGGCTGTACCCGGGCTACGAGCGGCGCCGTCCCCGGGAGGACGACCGCGGCGTGCGGCTGCGCCGGCTGCGGCACCCGGTCCCGGCCCGCCCCACCGGCCGCGCGCGCATCGTCATGGAGTCGGTGTTCGCCGCGGGCGTGCTCGGGCAGCTGCTGCGCCGCCGGGCCGACGTCGTCGTCGCGGTGAGTCCCGTGCTGCTGTCGCTGGTCCCCGCGGTGCTGCTGCGCCGGCTGCGCGGCTACCGGGTCGGCGTCCTCACCCAGGACCTCTACGGCGCGGCGCTGGCCGAGACCGGGATGGGCGGCGGGCGGCTCACCCGGGCGACCGCGGCGCTCGAGCTGGCGCTGCTGCGCCGGGCGGACGCCGTCGTGGTGATCCACGAGGTCTTCCGGGCGCGGCTGGTCGCCGGCGGGGTGCCGGCCGAGCGGATCCAGGTGATCCCGAACTGGACGCACGTGACGGTGCCCGAGGCGGTCGACCGGGACGCCGTCCGTGCCGAGCTGGGCTGGGGCGAGGACGAGGTCATCGCGCTGCACGCCGGGAACATGGGCGTCAAGCAGGGGCTGGAGGGGCTGGTCGAGACGGCGCGGCTGGCCGGCGAGCGGGGCAGCAAGGTGCGGGTGGTGCTGCTCGGCGACGGGTCCCGGCGGCCGGCGCTGGCCGAGCTGGGGGCCGGCCTGCCGCGGCTGACCTTCACCGACCCGCTGCCCGACGGCCGGTTCGAGGCAGCGCTGGCCGCCGCCGACGTCCTGCTGCTGCACGAGAAGCCCGGCGTCGTGGAGATGTCGGTGCCCAGCAAGCTGACCAGCTACTTCAGCGCCGGCCGGCCCGTCGTCGCCGCGACCGACGCGCGCAGCGGCGCGGCCGCGCTGATGGCCGCTTCCGGCGCCGGTGTCGTGGCGCCGGCCGGGGACGCCGAGGCGATCCTGGCCGCGGTCGAGTCGGTGGCCGCCGACCCCGCGGCGGCCGACGCGATGGGCGAGGCCGGCCGCGCCTACGCGGCGACCGTCCTCACCGGGGCGGAGTCGCTGGCGCGGTACGAGGCGTGGGTGCGCGACCTGCTCAGCCGCTGAGCCGGGCCACCAGCTCCGCCCAGCTGCCGGCCGCGGCGTCGCGCGGGCTCACCACGCCGACCGGCAGCGGCCAGTCGATGGCGAGGTCGGGGTCGTCGTAGCGGACGGCGAGGTCCTCGCTCGCGTCGTGCTCGCGGTCGATGCGGTAGCAGACGTCGGCCTCCTCGGTGAGCACCTGGAAGCCGTGCAGGAAACCCGGCGGCACGTACAGGTGCCGGCCCTCCTCGTCGTCGAGCCGGAAGGTGGCGCTGCGGCCGAAGGTGGCCGAGCCCGGGCGGGCGTCGACGAGCACGTCGAGCACCGCGCCGCGGGCGCAGCGGACGAGCTTGGCCTCGCCGCGGCCGGCCCGGCCGTGCATGCCGCGCACGACGCCGCGGCGCGAGCGCGACTGGCTGTCCTGCAGGAAGGCGCGGGCGTCGACGCCGGCCTGCGCGGCCACGGCGACGTCGAGGGTGCGCATGAACCAGCCACGCTCGTCGGCGTGCCGGGCCTCGGGCAGGAAGCAGACGACGTCGGCCAGCTCCGACCGCTCGATCCGCACGGTCAGTACGCCCCGGAGCTGCGCAGCACGGCACCGGCCGTGCGCAGCAGGATGGCGGCGTCCAGGGCCGGCGACCAGTTCTCCACGTAGCGGACGTCGAGCGCCACCGACTCCTCCCAGCTGAGGTCGGAGCGGCCGCTGACCTGCCACAGGCCGGTGATGCCGGGCTTGACCAGCAGCCGGCGGTGCATCGCCGGGCCGTACTGCTCGACCTCGCGGGTCACGTGCGGGCGCGGCCCGACGAGCGACATCTCCCCCTTGAGCACGTTGAACAGCTGCGGCAGCTCGTCGAGCGAGTACTTGCGCAGGAAGCGCCCCACCGGCGTGACGCGGGGGTCGGCGCGCAGCTTGAACTGCACCGCGTTGCCCTCGTTGAACACCATGAGGTCGCCCATCCGCGCCTCCGCGTCGACGACCATGCTGCGGAACTTCAGCACGTCGAACTCCCGGCCGTTCTTGCCGATCCGGCGGTGCCGGTAGAAGGCCGGGCCGGGACTGGTCGCCCGGATCAGCGCGGCCAGGCCCACCAGCACCGGGGCCACGGCGAGGATCAGCAGGCCGGCGACGAGCCGGTCGAACGCGTCCTTGGCCACGCGTCGCGCGCCGCGGAACTCCGGCTCCCGCACGGAGAGCAGGGGCAGGGTCGCCGTCGGCCGGACGAGCAGCCGGTGCGGGGCGACCTCCACCATGCCCGAGCACACCAGGAGCTCGACGTGGGTGCCCTCGAGCTGCCAGGCGAGCTCCCGGGTGTAGCGCGCCGCCGTCTCGCTCGCCGACGCCACGAGAACTGCGTCGGCCCGGACGTCGTCGACGACCGGCACGACGCCGTCCAGCCCCCCGAGGACCGGGACGCCCATCCCGACCAGGGTCGCGGAGGACGCTGGATCGGGCACGCACGCGCCGACCACCTGCAACCCGGCCGCGGGATCGCGCTCGAGTCGCTGGACGACGTCCAGCACCGCGGCGTCCCGGCCGACGACCAGCACCCGCTTGCCCCGCGTCCCGCGACGCCGGGCGCGGGTGAGCCGGCGGCGGTGCACGACGCGGCCGAGCAGCGTCAGCACGGTGACCGCGGGGACGGCGGCCAGCTGCAGGCGGTGCCACTCCGCCAGGTGGGCCGACGGCGCGGCCAGCGCCAGCGCCGTCGTCAGCAGCAGTCCGCCCACGGCGACGCGGCGGTACTCGTCGCCACCCGCGCCCTGACGTCGCTCGGCGTACGCGCCGAGCGCCAGGAGCAGGACCGGCCAGAGGAGGACGACGAGGCCGCCCGGGAGCCACGAGGGCGAGGCGCCGCGGAGGCCGGCGTGCTGCGCGAGGACGACGGCCACGACGGCGGCGAGGACGTCGGTGACGACCAGGCCGGTCGTGTGGGTCACGAGCCAGGTCGGGGTTGGACGGCGGCGGGCGCTGTACGGGTCGTAGCGCGGCGGCCCCGGAGGCTCCGGCAGGAGCGAGGCGGCCGGCCGGCCGGTCAGCGGTCCGGCGCGCCGCGGCGGAGGGACGGGCCGCAGCCGGTCGAGCGGCCGGACCTCGGGGTCGTCCTCACCGGGGACGCCGTCCTCTCCGGCGTCGGTGTCCCCGCCGTCGATCCGGCTCGTCGTCATGGGCACCTCCGATCGCCTGCGGGAGAGCGCCGCGGCGACCGCACGTCCCGCGATCGGATGGCACTCCGTCGAGTGGACGATGGTCCGAATGTGACTGTCAGTCAACACGTCCCGGTGCCGAGCAGGTCACATTCCTCGCGTGTTCACCCTGAGTCACCGAGCGTTTGCGCGAGTCGGGCCGATCAGGCGGTCAGCGGACGAACAGCACGTTCCCGAACACCACGGGGACGCGGTCGATGACCGGGCGGAAGCCCTGGCCCCGCAACCAGCGGAGGACCTCGTCGTACAGCGGGGCGCCCGCGTACAGCGGCTTGCGCGAGACCTCCATCAGGACCGCCCCGGTGCGGGCGAGGGTCCGGGGTCCCGCCTCGAGGGCGGCCAGTTCCGCGCCCTGCATGTCCAGCCACATCAGGTCGATGCGCGGTAGGGGGTGGGCCTCGAGCCAGGCGTCCATCGTCGTCGTCGGCACCTGGAGCTCCGCGCCGAAGACGACCTCCGGGAAGGCCTCCAGGTGACCGGTCGGGGCGAGCAGCGACGAGCTGTCGGTGCAGCCCGGGTCGTCGGTCCGGTCGCTCAGGTACATCGTCATCGTGCCGGTCCGGTCGGCGAGCGCGACCGGGTACCGGCGGACCTCCGGCATGGCGGCGGTGAGCTGCTCGACCTTGGCCATCGCGCTGGGGACCGGCTCGAAGGCGTGCACCTCGCAGCCGGGCCAGCGGCGCACGAACTCCGCGGTGTCCCTGCCGTCGGCCGCGCCCGCCTCGATGACGACGGGGTGGTCGGGGACGTACCGCGCGACCTCGTCCAGGGTGATCTCGCTGGGCTGCAGCCCACGGAGCTTGCGCATCAGCAGGTCGGGGCGTCGCAGGGCGAAGCGGATCTTCTCGGGGAGCTGGGTGGACGAGGACATCGGCGCGCTCATCTCGAGGGAGAGGTCGACGGGATCCGGAGCCTGCCCGGCGATCGGCCCCGCCACAAGGCCCGCGGGACCGCGGGCGGCGAGGCCGGTCAGCCCCCCGCGCCGCGGAACACGCAGCCGACCGTCCGGATCAGGATCTTCACGTCGAGCCAGAGCGACCAGTTCTCGATGTAGTAGTTGTCGAACCGGGCCCGGTCGGCGATGGACGTGTTGCCGCGCAGGTGGTGGATCTGCGCCCAGCCGGTCAGGCCGGAGGGCACCCGGTGGCGCGCGGCGTAGCTGGGGTACAGCTCGCGGAACTCGGAGACGAAGTGCGGCCGCTCGGGCCGGGGGCCGACGAGGCTCATGTCGCCGGTCAGCACGTTGAACAGCTGGGGCAGCTCGTCGAGCGAGCTGCGGCGCAGGAAGCGGCCGAGCCGGTCGAGCCGGTCGTCGTCGGCGATGTTCCACCGGGTGGCCGACTCCGCCGGGTCCTCCGGCGTCATCGTCCGGAACTTGAGCAGGGTGAACGAGCGGCCGTCGACGCCGATCCGCTCCTGCCGGAACAGGACGCCGGGGCCGCCGTGCACGCGCACCGCGAGGGCGACGAGCGCGAGGACCGGCGCCATGAGGAAGAGCACCGCGCCGGTGAGGACGACGTCGACCGCGCGCTTGGCCCGCCACCCCGGCGTCCGGTAGGTGGCGCGGCGCAGCCGGATCAGCGGGATGCCCCACAGCTGCTCGACGTCCGGACCGGCGTTGTGCAGCTCGAAGAAGCGCGGCACGAGGAACAGCTCGCAGCGGTGCCGGCCGGAGGTGCGGATGACGTCGACCATCTGCGATTCCTTGAGGGAGGAGAAGGCGACGACGACGTCGGTGACGGCCTCGCGCTCCAGCACCTCGGCGAGCACCCACGGGCCACCGAGCACCGGGAGGCCGGAGCGGCCGCCGGTCATCCGCGGGTCGGCGTCGAGGAAGCCGATCGGGGTGAGCCCGAGGTCCGGGTGCTCCTGCAGCGCCCGGGCGACCTGGCTGCCCACCTCGCCGGCGCCGACCACGAGGGTGCGCCGTCGTGGGCGGCCGCGGTGGCGGAGCTCGCGCACCGCGCCGTAGGCGAGCGCGCGAAGGACCAGCAGGAGCGCGCCGACCAGGCAGACGGCGCCGGCGAAGCCCCAGTCGAGGAGGTAGCCGGCCGCGGGGACCCCGGACCAGGCCATGTCGGCGAGGACGGCCACCCCGCACGCGGTCAGCCAGCGGCCGGTCAGGCGGGGGGCGTCGTCGAGCACGGAGAGCGTCAGGCGGGGCCGGTGCAGCCCGCCGATCCACAGCAGGGCCAGCAGGGCCGCGCCGAAGAACGCCATGAGGCGCCAGGCGTCGTTGTGGACCAGGACGCCGACCGTGGCCGCGGCGGTGTCGGAGGCGACGAGCAGCGCGGCGGGTCCGGAGCGGGCGAGCGCCGAGGGTCTGCGGTGGACGGCGCGGGCCCCCGAGGGGCGGTGGTCGGGCCCGACCGCCACGAGGGCAGGCGCGTCGGGCGGACGCGGGCCTCCTCCGGCGGGCGGGGCCGGGGTGCGCTCGCTGCGCGATCGGCCGTACATGGGCACCTCGGACGACTTCGAGGGTGGACGAGTGGGCACGTGCCGCGGTTCCGCGGAGCGTTCGCGCGCCGGGCCGGGAGCGGTTCGACCGGCCGGAGGAGCGACGCGGGCCTGGCTGCAGCAGGCGGTACCGCGGGAGGAGCCGGTCAGTCCGGCGGGGAGGTGACGCCCAGGACGCGGGCGCGCGTCGACCCGCTGTCGCCGGAGACGCCGGCGCCGGCGCCGTAACCGGGCACGGCCGTGCCCGATGAGGTGAGGACGGCGGCCGGCGAGTCCTGGCCGTTCAGGTGACCGCCACCGGAGGGACCGCCGGTCGCGGCCGCGCACGGGGCGGCGGGAGCCGGAGCCGCGGGCGGTGCGGCGGGCGTCGGGGCGACCGGCAGGCGGTCGCGGAGGGGCGGCGCGGCGCCGGAGTCGCTGACGGTCGCCGGCGCCGAGGCCGGCGCGCGGGAGCGGACGCGGTCGGGGGCGTCGGCCGTGTCCGCCCGCGTGGTCCGGTCCGGGTCGCACGTCCGGGTCGCTGCCGTCGGCGCCGCCCGCACGAGGGGTGCCGCGTCGAGCACGAGCCCGTCCGCGACCACGACCTCGACGGGTCCGGGGACGTCGGGGACGGTCCCGGTGCCGGTCGCCTCGGTGGTCGCGGCGACGGCGGCCGGGCCTCCGGCCTGCTCGACCGGCGCCGCTGTGGCCAGCGCCGGGGCGGCCGCGGGCGGGGGCACCGGTGCTGCGGGCTCCGCGGGCGGCGATGCGGCTGGGGTGTCGGCCGGTAGCGCGGGGACTCCGGCCGGGGGTCCGGGATCCGCCGGGGGGGTGGGCACGTCGGCCGGCGGGCCGGGGTCGGCCGGGGGTCCGGAGGTGTCGCCGTCGGCGGGTTCCTCCTGGCCGGTGCCGCCGTCCGCTCCGCTGCCGCCGGAGCCCTCACCCGACGACCCGGACCCCGGCGCGGAGCCGCCCTCGTACGGGGGCGGATCGGCGGGACGGCCCGGTCCGCTGCCGGACCCGTGTGAGCCGGGCACCGGTGGCGGGTCGGGGAGGTCCTGGGTCGGCGGCGGCTCTGCGGGCGCCTCCTCGGGCGGCGGCGCCTCGACAGGGGCCCGCTCCGCGACGTCCGGCGGCGGTGGTCCGGCAGGTGCGGTGGCGGCCTGAGACTCCTCCGGCGCCCCGCCGGCCGGGGGCTGCTGCCAGCCCGGGGGCCCGGGGTCGCCGCCGGTCGCGGAGTGGTCCGGGGGCCCGGGGCGGTCGGGGGCGTCGGCGCGGGCGGCGCCGGCAGCCACAGCGAGCAGGAGGGCGAAGCCGAGGCCGAGGAGGAGGACGAGGAGGAGCCGCCGCAGCGTGCGCCGCGCGCCGACCCGGTCGGGGAGGGCAGCGGCGGTGTGCATGTGCGCGCTCCCCCTCACCGTGCGTGGGCCGGCGCCGTCCGTGGCACCTCGCCGTCCGAAACTAACGCCGGGTCACCGCTTGCGTCGGTGTCCCGGCCCCACGAGACGACTCGGCGGGGATTCCATGACCGAGAGTGACGCCATGTCGTCGGGCTGTTGCGACACCATCGATCGAGCACGGCCATCGGCGCGGCGTTCGGGTCTTCCCCGGCGGATCCAGTCGCGGCGCTCGGCCTCTCGGACCACCCGGCCGAAGGCGATGCCAAACAGGGCGGCCAGCACGGCCCAGGCGGTCAGCAGCCACGCCCACCACGGCATCGGATCGTCCTCGACGCTCGTCCCCGTGCGGCACCAAGGTCCCGCCGGTGCGCAGCGGGCGTCAAGGGACCGGGGCGTGCCGGTCAGGCAGGGCCGGGCGACCACCAGTCGTCGAGGGCGTGGGCGTGCTCGGCGGAGCAGGCGCGGCGGCCACGGACCCGGTACCGCGGCGAGGGCAGCGCGCGGCCGCACCACTCGCAGCGGCGCCGCGCGTCGAGGACGCGCGCCGTCCAGCCCAGCACACCCGGCACCATGCCCACCTTCGTCGGAGTGCGCTACACGCTCCCCGACGCCGGCCGGTCCTGCAACGGGTCACCGGTCCAGCACGAACGTCCTAGGCTGCCCGCGTGTCGCTGCGCCGCGCCTCGCTGGTGGTCGTCGCCGTGCTCATGGCCGGCACGGCGGCGTGTAGCTCCTCGGCCTCCGAGACCGCTGCCCTCTTCTTCTCGCTCGGGGATCCGGATGCCGTTGTCGACGAGCAGACGGTGGTCGACGCCGGCGAGGAGGCCCTGACCCGAGCGCAGGCCGATGGGGACATCCCCGACTCGGTGTCGCTGCGCCACCAGTCGGACACGATGGTCCTCGAGGTCGTCGCCGAAGCCGACAGCTCGGCCGACGCTGCCGAGACGGCGAACCGCGCCGTCGAGGAGCTGGTCGCCAGGCTGAACGCGGCCCCGGGCCTCGACTCTGGGCAGCTCGTCGTCGTCGAGCTGGCCGAGGGCTGACCCGGCGACGATTCGTCAGCCGCGGCTGGTCTCCCCGGCGGCGTCGGTCGCGACCTCGAGGGTGTGCGCGTCCGCCTCGCGGCGGAGCGGCCAGGCGGCGGGGAGCACGAGCCGCGGTGCAACCCCAACCAGGACGGCGACCAGGAAGGCCACGCCGGCGAGCGCCTCGCCGGACTCCTCGATGAATGCCGAGGCAGCTGCCAACGTGCTGGCCCGGCCATAGGTCTCCTGCACGAGGTAGGACACCCCCGACAGACCGACCGCCGCGAAGGCGTACAGCGCGACGGCCACGAGGACCCGCCGACGGTCACGCTTCTCCGCCCGGCTGACGAACGCGAGCATCGCCAGGACGGCGACGGCAGCCAGCCCACTGAGGACGAGAGCCGGCGCCGCGCCCAGAACCGTGACCACCTCGTCCATGGCCGCGACGTGGATGGTGCTACCGGCCTTGATGACCGCAATGACGGCGGCGAGGAGCCCCACGGTCGTCCACCAGCTGCGGCGACCGGGGATACGCGAGGCGGCGATCAGAGCAGCAAGGGACGCTACGGCGAACAGCCCCGCCACGAACAGACGGGGCGCCGAGTACGGGGCGTCCATGGAGAGGGCGTGCGCGGTCGGGCCGGTCGCGCCGGTCAGCCGCAGCGCGTAGCCGACGGCCTCGAGCGCGACGGCGGTCGCGGCGAGCGCCACCCCGACCGGCGGCATCGGGATGCGCCGGCGCCTCGGGAGCAGCGCCGGCACAGAGGTGGGATGGGCGCCGGTGTCGGCGGCGCGCTGGTCGGCCAGCCGGATGCCCCGCCCGAGGAGGACGGCCACGAGGGCAGCCAGCAGCACCCAGACGGTCAGGCCCACGGCGATCCAGAACCACACGACCTGCTCATCGGCAGTGAGCGGTTCGGGCGTGACGGGGTGGTCACACGAAAGGGGCAGCCGCGGCGTGTGGAGCCATTGGGCTCAATGAATCGGGAGTGACGCCGGACGGAAGTCCTCGGGCAGGTCGCCGGTCGTCAGCGGCCGGCCGGTGTGCGGAGCGCGGCGATCGGCCAGCGCGATGCTCCGCCCGACCACGACGGCGGCGAGCACCGACAGCACGACCCAGAGGGCGAGGACCACGAGCCACGTCTGCACGTTTGCTTCATCGGCAGGCCCGGACCCGACCGCTACCTGCAGCTGGGGTCAGCTGGTGACCTCCGTGGGCCGAGCCAGGCTCGGCCGGTCGCCGACGACGTCGTCGGCGTCATCAGGACGACCTTCGGGGGCCGCCGGTCCCCGGCCGAGGCGCCGCAGGCGGAGCCGGGCCGGCGTCTCATAGAGGAGGAAGACCGGGACCGACAAGGCGATGACCGCAGCCATGCCGAGCCAGCCCAGCCAGCCGTCCACGTGCAGGATCTGCAGGACCCGCAGCAGTGGCATGTGCAGCAGGTAGAGCGCGAAGCTCGCCTCACCCAGGAGCACCAGTGGCCGCCACGCCAACCACCCACTCCACCGCCGGGGCCGCACGCCCAGCGCGAGGACGAGTCCGGCGAAGAGCGGGCTCATCAGCAGGTAGGCCGGGCTGACCGGCTGCCACCAGGACAGGGCCACGATCCCGCCGAGGCTGACGGCCAGCAGCAGGCTCCGCCGAGCTCCCGCTGGCAGCCACTCGCGTCCTCCCCGGACGAAGAACAACGCCGCTCCGATGCCCAGCACGAACTCGAACAGGTGCGTCACCGGGAACTGGTAGACGAGGAACCCGCCGCGGGCCTCGGGAGCGAGCTGCTGGATGGCCACGACCAGCAGGGCCTGGCACGCCCAGCCGCCGCCCAGGACGAGGGCAATTCCGTGCCAGCGGAGCCGGCGCAGCCAGACGATGAGCACCGGGAAGAGCGCGTAGAAGAAGACCTCGCAGGCGATGCTCCACGCCGGCCCGTTCCAGGGCTGGTTGAAGGAGGCGATCGGCAGCCAGCCGGTGGTCATCGACAGCTGCGCGGCGAGGCTGATGAGCAGTGACGCCCCGACGTGCGAGTCCAGGGCGTACCAGTCCAGGAGGTGCCCCTGGTCGCGGTGCATCCAGGCGTAGGCGACGCCGACGGCAGCGAGAGCGAGGCTGAGAACCGTCACCGGGTACAGCCGGGCGAAGCGTGCGGTCCAGAACCGGCGTCGTGCGGTCTTGCCGGCCAGACCGCCGTAGTTGTACGCCAGGACGAAACCGGACAGGACGAAGAACAAGGTGACGGCCGTGCGTCCCCCGTCCAGTACCTCGAACACCCGGGCCGGTGAGACGGCGACCGCCTCGTCGCTGAAGTGCGAGACGACGACCGCCAGCGCCGCGAGGAAGCGCAGTCCCGTCAGCGCGGGTAGCGCCCGGTCGTCGTGGACCACGTCCGCAGCCCTGCCACGCGCTCGCGCCATGGGCGGCGAAGGTAGTGGCGCTCGCGGGTCCGCCGGCTCCGCCGATGCACCCTCACCCGATCGGGTGACGGACCGGTCCGGCCATGCGCCTGGTGGAGCGCGTGTGACGCGCGTGGCGGCGGGACGCCGGATCCCCGGGAGTCGACACGGGCGTTGGCAGGACATGCCCATGGTTTCGACTGAAGACCACAGGACCTGACGCCTAGAAAGCAAGTGTGTACCTGTTCGTGTTCGTCGGCCTGGCCTGGCTGCTCACCGCCCCCGCGATGGCGGTGCTGATCGGGAAGGCGGTGTCGCTCGCCGAGCGGCACGCGCGCCCGGCCTCGCGGTTCGCCGCGCTCGAGGCGGAGCTGCGGGGCGGGCGGCGGCCGGCCGCGGGGCGGCACTGATGCCGCACCACGGCGTCTCCCCCGCTGGGGTGACGCACCTCCCCAGCAGCGGTCGAGACGGCGGTCCGGACACCTACCGTCCGCTCGTGCGCCTTCTCTTCGTCTGCACGGGCAACCTGTGCCGCTCCCCCGTGGCCGAGCGCCTCATGTTCGCCCGGGCTGCGCGCTCGCTCGCGGAGAGCCCCGAGCTCGCGCGGGTCGAGGTCGTCAGCGCCGGCGTGCACGCCGAGGCCGGCACCCGGATGGACCCGCACAGCGCCCGCGCCCTCCAGGCACTGGGCGGCGACCCGGCGGATTTCGCCTCACAGCGCCTCACGGCCGAGCTGGCCCGCTCGGCCGACCTGGTGCTCACCATGACGCGGGAGCACCGCCAGGCTGCTCTCGGCCTGAACCCGCGCGGCCTGCGCCGGACGTTCACCCTCGCCGAGGCCGCCGACCTGGTGCAGCTCGCCGACCTCTCGGGTCTCAGCCTCATGCCGATCGACGCGCGGACGCCGGAGCTGGGCCTGCGGCTGGACGCCGCACGGTCACGCCGGCAGACCGGGCGGTCCGACGACATCGCCGACCCGGTGGGGCAGCGGGCCGCCGTCCACGCCGACGTCGCCGGCACCATCGACCGCGCCCTCCGCCCGCTGGCGGAGGTGCTGTTCAGCAGCGTGCGCCAGCAGCTCGCCGCGCCGATCTCCGCCTAGGCCGCGTCGGGGTCGCCCTGGGCGGCCGCGCTGTGCAGCGAGGCGATCCGCGCCAGCAGCGGGATGAGCGCCTCCGCGATCGCCGCGCCGACCTCCTCGTGCACCTCCACCGGCAGGCCGATGGGGTCGCGGACGTCGTCGCCCGGGCCGGCCTGCCGGCGTGACCGGGCGCCGTTCATCTCGCGCACCAGCGCACGCGCGCGGTCGGCGAGACCCTCCCCCGGCACGTCGACGTCACCGAGGAGGTGGACCAGGTCGGCGGCCTCCCGCAGCGTGAAGGTGCGGGCGAGCGCACGGGGAGCCAGCTCGAGCACCCGCCGGCGGTGGGCCCGGGTCGAGGTGAGCGTGAGGTCGGCGTCGATGGCCATGTCCTCGACGATCTGCCGGGCCACGAAACCGGCCGGATCCCCGCCGTAGCCCTGGAGGACGAGCGCACTGTCGGGGTGCATGGCCGAGCCGACCACCGCGCCGACGCCGGCGCTCGTCAACCGGACCAGGTGGGCGTCCGCACCGAGCCGGTCGTCGAGGTAGGCGCGGCCCAGCCGCTCGGCGAGAGCCGACCGGCAGATGTTGCCCGTGCACACCAGGAGCACGGTGAAGACCGGCTCAGGCGACCAGTGGCGGGGCACCGGCACATCGTGCCCCTGGTCAGTACGCCCCGCTGCCGCGGACGACGGCGCCGATGGTCTTCCACAGGATCATGAAGTCGAACGCGAGTGACCAGTTCTCGACGTAGCGGACGTCGATGCGCACCGAGTCGTCCCAGGAGAGGTCCGACCGGCCGCTGACCTGCCACAGACCGGTCAGCCCCGGCTTGACCAGGAAGCGGCGGTGCATGTCGTAGCCGTACTTCTCGACCTCGCGCTGCAGCGGCGGCCGGGGGCCGACCAGGCTCATGTCGCCCTTGACCACGTTGATCAGCTGGGGCAGCTCGTCGATGGAGTAACGGCGGAGCACCCGGCCGACGCTGGTGACGCGGGGGTCGACCTTCTTCTTGAACAGCACCTCGTTGCCGTCGCTGCCGGCCTCGGCGGCGAGCGCGTCGACCATCCGGTCGGCGTCGACGACCATGCTGCGGAACTTCAGCATCGAGAAGGTCTGCCCGTCACGGCCGACCCGCTCCTGGCGGAAGAACACCGGTCCGCGGCTGGTCACCTTCACCGCCAGCGCAATGCCGACCAGGATCGGGGCGAGGAAGAGCAGGCCGAGGGCCGCGCTGGTGCGGTCGAAGGCCTCCTTGGTCAGCCGGCGGACGCCCTTCAGCTCCGGGCGCTCCAGGTGCATCAGCGGGAGACCGCTCACCGGCCGGATCCGCACCCGCGGGCCGACGACCTCGGTGACGGCGGGAGCGAGGAGGAGCTCGGCGTCGGTAGCCTCGAGCTCCCAGCCGAGGCGACGCAGCGCGGGCCCGTCGAGCTCGGGGCACGGCAGGACCGCGACGGTGTCGACCTCGTAGGCCTTGACCACCTCCGCCACCTCGGTCAGGTCGCCGAGCACGGGCAGGCCGTGGAAGGCGTCCTTGCGCTCGTCCTGCTGACCGGCGGGCAGGCAGCAGCCGATCACGCGGTAGCCGTGGAAGGCCTCGCGGTCGAGCTGTTCGTCCAGGGCGCCCACCCCGCCGCGGTGGCCGACGAGGATGGTGGTCTGCATGTTCCGGCCGTGCCGGCGAGTCCGGTGGAGTACCTGGCGCTGCGCGTACCGGGCGCCCAGGCTGAGCACCGTTGCCAGCGGCAGCGCGATGACGACGAAGCCGCGGGCAACGTCGAGCTTGAACGCCCAGGACACCGTGCCGACGGCGGCCAGCAGCATCATCGCGGCCACGAAGACCCGGCGAAACTCCTCTGGCCCCTCCCAGAGGAAGCGCTCCTCATAGGCGCGGCCGACGAGCATCGCGAGCACCCAGACGGCCGGCAGCAGCACGGCGAGCGCGAGCGGGACATGGGCCTCGCCGCGCTCCGCCGGACCGAAGCGGACCAGGTAGCCGACGCAGGCCGCCAGGCCGGCGATGACCGCATCGACGGCCGTCAAGCGGCGGACGTACGCCCCACGCCACGCGCGCCGAGCGGTCGTCCCCTCGCCGCGGAGTCGCGGGGCGAGAAAGCCCCAGCCCCGGCTACGGACGATCTCGGGTTGACGGACGGCCTCGTAACGCGCGACAGCCATGGGAAGAGACGCACCCCCGTGCGAATGGCAGCCCACGATCACCCTGAACATGGGAGTACGGGCTGATTCTGCGAAGTAGAGCTCGGCGAACCTCAACGTCCGACCGGCAAGGATGAGGTTACGGACCTGTCACGTTTTCGCAAGTGGAGACTGGAGTCAGTCGAGTCACAACGGCCCCCTCGCGACACGTTCACTAATGGGTTCACCCAGCTCGACGACCCAATGCACGGTAGGACCATCCGGCGTCGGTCCATGCCGTGCGGGACAGCGCGTTGCGCCCGTCGAGCACCCGTTTCTGCGCCACGATCCGACCGAAGGCGACAGGGTCGAGCTCCAAGTACTCCTTCCACTCGGTCAACACGAGGACGGCGTCGGCGCGGTCAGCGGCCTCCTCGGCGGTGTCGGCGTAGTCCAGCTGCGGCCACAGCCGGCGGGAGTTCTCGACCGCCGCCGGGTCGGTGACCCGCACGACCGCACCCTGCAGCTGGAGCTGCGCGGCGACGTTCAGCGCCGGGGAGTCACGGATGTCGTCGGAGTCGGGCTTGAACGCCGCGCCCAGGACCGCCACGCGCTTCCCCAGCAGCGACCCGTCGCAGACCTCGCGGGCCAGCTCGACCATGCGGATGCGACGGCGCATATTGATGTTGTCGACCTCGCGGAGGAACGTCAGCGCCTGGTCCGCGCCCAGCTCGCCGGCCCGCGCCATGAAGGCCCGGATGTCCTTGGGCAGGCAGCCCCCGCCGAAGCCGAGGCCGGCGTTGAGGAACTTGCGGCCGATCCGGTCGTCGTAGCCGATCGCGTCGGCCAGCTGCTTGACGTCGGCGCCGGTGGCCTCGCACAGCTCGGCCATGGCGTTGATGAAGCTGATCTTCGTCGCGAGGAAGGAGTTGGCCGCCGTCTTGACCATCTCGGCGGTGGCGTAGTCGGTGGTCACCTTCGGCGTGCCGCGCTCGACGATCGGCGCGTACACCTCGTCGAGCATCCGCTCGGCCGTCTCTCCGGCCTCGTCGGCCGGGAGCCCGTAGACGAGGCGGTCGGGGTGCAGTGTGTCCTGGACGGCGAAGCCCTCGCGGAGGAACTCCGGGTTCCACGCCAGCAGCGCCCCGGGGACCTTGTGCTCGACGAGCTCGGCCAGCCGGGCTGCCGTGCCGACCGGCACGGTGGACTTGCCGGCCACCAGCTCTCCGGGCTGCAGCACCTCGAGCAACGACTCGGTGGCGGCTTCCACGTAGCGGAGGTCGGCGGCGTACTCGCCGCGCTTCTGCGGCGTGCCGACACAGAGGAAGTGCACGTGCGCGCCCGTCGCGTCGGCCATGTTGGTGCTGAACTGCAGGCGATCGGTGGCCAGGTTCTTCGCCAACAGCTCCTCGAAGCCCGGCTCGTAGAACGGCGCCCGCGCCTCACGGAGAGCGGCGATCTTCGGCTCGTCGACGTCGATGCCGATGACGTCGTGACCCAGCTCGACGAGCGAGGCCGCATGGACCGCGCCCAAGTAGCCGCAGCCAATCACCGAGATCCGCATGTGTCCCCACCCGTGAAGGTTGCCTCCGGGGGCAAACCGTACGGGGACGATCAGTATCCAGACCAGCTGTGCCGGGGGATCACCCGCAGACGGGTGAGGGAGTCAGACAGCGGGCCGGACGGCGCCGCAGCGGCAGGTGTACAGGCTCGACCCGCTGAAAACGTCCTCGCCGGACCAGCGGAAGCGGTGCCGCCGGCAGGTCGGCGCGCTGATGCGCTCGACCGGGAACGTCAACAGCACGGCCTCAGGGCGAGATCGCGTCGATGGTGACTGCCGGTTCACGGCCGAGAGTGTGACAAGAACGCTGGATCTGGGGAATGGCCGGGTGCGCTCGTGCCCAGATCGTCACGCGGCGTGCGGCGTGCGGCGAGCGTTCACAGAACCCCGGCCGCGGTCGCGGTCGACCCGGTCGGTTTGCGGGCGAGGACACCGGGGAAGACGTTCCGGAGCTCGGGCGCACAGGCGTCCGCCTTCGCGTGCAGAGGCAACCCGCTCGACGAGGAGCGCCATGACCTGGCTGTGGATCGCCGTCGTCGGCTGGCTGCTGTTTTCGGTTCCCGCGGCCAGGCTCATCGGCGGTGGGGTCCGCGAGGCCGACGAGCGCGACGCGTGTGCTCCGCGGGTCGGAGCCGGGGCTCTCGCCACACGAGCGGCCGGCCGCCCAGCCGGCTGAACTCAAGCAGCAGCGCCTCGAGACGGCGCTCGTCCTCCGGACGCCGCTGGAGCGACGGTCTGGATCCGCTCGATCGTCGCGGACGTCGAGATCGACGGAGTCCGCGGCAGGTAGACGACCTCACACAGCTCCGACATCCCGTCGAAGCGCCCCGCCCAGTCGTCGCCCATGACGAGCACATCCGCGCCGACGGCGGCGATGTAGTCCGCCTTCGCCTCGAGGCTCTCCTCGAGGAACACGTCATCCACCCAGCGCACCGCACGCACGATCGCCATGCGCTCGTCCTCCGGAAAGACCGGCGGGCGCCCCTTCTTGGCGATGTTGAGCCCGTCGCTGGACACGCCGACGACCAGGCGGTCACCCAATGCCCTGGCCCTCTCCAGGATCCGCAGGTGCCCGACGTGGAAGACGTCGAACGTCCCGAAGGTGATGACGACGCGGCCGGATGGATTCACAAGCGTCGGCACGCCCCCCGGCAACCCGGCTCCTGCGACCGCTCGGGACAAGAGCTCCTCCTCCATGATCTGCGCCCGCTGCGTGCCTCGGGCTCACCGCGCATCCGCGCACGAGTTGCTGGACTCGAGCGGCGGCCCTTCGGGACGACCGCCCGCAGCAGACGGGTCTCCAAGCAGTGTCGTGCCACGAACTCGGCGGGCTCGAGCGACACTCCGGCGATCGAGCCTGAGCAGCTCCGGAACCACAGCGGTCCCAGTCACCCGCTTCGACGCTGCCGCCCCATGGCTTCCACGAGGCCGCCTGAGCACCAGGTCGAGCGGCCGAACCCTCGTACCCTCGGAACGCGATGCCTGCCGGACGGGGGACCTGATGACCGACGACGAGTCGCCGACGCGGCGGCTGGACCTTCACGCGCGCGAGGACGACGTCGCGGTCGAGCGCAGCTCCGAGGGCGATGCCCCGGGCGGAAGGGACCGGCCTCGCGGCCGGCGTGTGCTGCGCCGGGTCCTCATCAGTCTGGGGATCTTGACCGTGGTCCTGGCCCTCCTGGTCGGCGGCGGGGTCTGGTTCTTGATGGAGCGCTACGCCGGCAACATCGACCGGGTCGCGAACGTCTTCGACCAGCTCGACGAGGACGCGCGCCCTGCTGCGCCCACGCCTGAGCAGCCGACCGCGGAGGACCCGCTGACCTTCCTCCTGGTTGGCTCCGACACGCGCGCGACGGCCGACGAGGGCGTCGCCGAGGGCGGCCGCTCGGACGCGATCATGATCGCCCGCTTCGCCGGTGACCGCCGGCACGCCCAGCTCGTCTCGATCCCCCGTGACTCATGGGTCGAGATCCCCGGTCACGGCATGAACAAGATCAACGCGGCGTACGCCTTCGGGGGGCCGACGCTGCTGATCCAGACGGTCGAGCAGCTGACGCAGGTGCGTATCGACCACTACGTCACCATCGACTTCGCGGGCATCATCCAGGTCACCGACGACCTGGGCGGGGTCGACGTCGTGGTGGCGGAGACGACGAGCAACGGCCCGTACACCTTCCCCGCCGGCGTCAACCACCTCGACGGCGACCAGGCGCGCTGGTACCTCGGCCAGCGCTACGGCCTCAGCGGCGGCGACTTCGACCGCGTGCGGCGCCAGCAGCAGTTCCTGCAGGCGATGTTCACCCAGCTCTTCAGCAGCGACACCTTCACCGACCCCGGTCGGCTGGACTCCGCGCTGCGCGCGGTGACCAGCGCCGTCGCCGTGGACGACACGCTCAGCAACACCGATCTGCTCTCGCTGGCGTACTCCCTGCGCGACCTCACGCCGGACAACGTCGAGGCCTTCACGGCTCCGGTGCTGGGGACCGGCCGCGAGGGCGCCGCGAGCGTCGTTTACCTCGACGCCGTGACATGCGAGCGCATGTGGACCTACTTGCGCAGCGACTCGTTGGCCGCCAATGCCGCCGAGTTCGGCGACGAGGCACTGCCCGACGTCCCCCGCTGAGGCGGGCCCGGGCGAGCGTCCCCGGGCGCCCCCCTGCCGTGCGCCCCCGGGCCGGCGATGGGGACACTGCCCCGGTGAGTGCACGCTTGAAGGCATATCTGGGTCGGATCGACCGCCTCCGCGCCCCGGCGCCCATGCAGGACTTCAGCGACTACGACGCCTACTGGCGGGAACGTGGCGAGCTGGGAGTGGTCCACGAGCGGTGGAGAGTCGCGGCGGAGCTCATCCCGGACGGCGCAACGGTGCTCGACGTCGGATGTGGCAGCGGAGAGTTCCTCGCGTACCTGAAGCGTGAGCGTCCGGGCGTCGAGGCCGTCGGTGCGGACTTCTCCGACGCGTCCGTGGACATGGTGCGGAAGCGCGGTCTCGAGGCCTTCCGGCTGGACCTGTCCCACGAGGACGTCCCAGGCACCTTCGACTACATCACCTGCTTCGAGACCCTCGAGCACATCCCGGACGCCGAGACCGCGGTGCTCAAGTTGACGGCCGCGGCACGCCGGCAGGTCATCGTCTCGGTGCCCAACGTCGGCTACCTGGACTCGCGAATCCGGCTGGCCCTGTTCGGCCGCTTCCCCAACACGAACTTGGTCTTCCACGTGAAGGAGCACGTCCGGCACTGGACGGTCAAGGACTTCCACGAGTGGGCCCACCGCCTGGGACTGCGGGTCGTCCTCACTCGCGGCCAGTACGGCGGCCGCCTGACCCCGTGGAGGACGCGCCCGAGCCTGTGGAGCGCGGGCGCCATCTACGTCCTGGAGGCTGCCGATCCGACCGGCCGGAGCGCCGCCTGATCGGCATCTCGCGACGGCGCCATCTCAGGACGGTGCAGCAAGGCGCGGACTCACCACTGGGGCTGCTGTGACGGGCGAGCCGTGTGACGATACTCGCCAGGTCACGTTCTCCATGACGTATCCGCTGGTCAGTGCGTCGCGGCGCCGGACCCCTGGCGGGACGCGCGGCCGCTGGGTGCTCGGGAGACGGACCGGTCCGCAATAGCCTCCTGGCGTGCGTGGAAGGGGGGTGCGGCGCGACTACGTCCTGCGCGTCGCGTCCCTGGGGCTGGGGCTCCCGGCCAACGTCCTGTTCCTGGCGGTGGCATCGAACGTCCTCGACCGGTCGGACTTCGGCTTACTGGCCCTCCTCATCAGCATGGCCACGTTCTGCGCGGCGCTGGACCTGGGCGTGTCCTCCCTCTACACGACGACCGTCGTCCGTGCCGACGAGATCCTCGCTCCCTGGGCGTCCTGGGTGCGACTGTCACTGACGTCGTGTTCGGCGGTGACCGTGTGCGTCTTCGGCGGCGCGGCGGCCGTGGTCCCGGGTCTGAGGTCCGACGCACAGACACTCGTGTGCGTCGCCGGACTGGCGGGGAGCGCCGTGCTCGCCGGCGTCGGCAACATGGTGCTCGGTCGACGTATCGCGGCCGGTCGCCTCGCCGAGTACTACGTCTGCTTCCTCGTCCAGCCGCTGCTCCTGTTGGGTGCCACGGGGATCACATGGGGAGTCGGCGGTGATCTACCGACCTTCGTCCTGTGCTTCTCCGTGGCCACGCTCGGGCCGGCCGCCCTGACTCTCATGTGGCGGCCGCAGCCCCATCCGATCGCCGCGGGCGGCGTCGCGCGGCGTCCGTTGAGGGCGATGCTCGGAGACTCGCTCCGGGTCGGGATCCGGCAGCTGACGAACTACTGCGCCTACACCGCGCTCCCGATCCTCGCCGGCGTCGTGGTGGCGCCGACGCTGTCCGCAGATCTGGTCCTGCCGCTGCGCTTCTCCAACGCCGTGTGGACGGTCGTCGGCGTCCCCTACAACCAGTCTTGGTCGCGAACGGCGCGGGACGTCGCCACGGGCGACACGGCGCGGATCCGATCACGGGCGAGGTCCCTGACGTTGACGGGGCTGGCCATCGCAGGCGTCGGCGCATCCGCGACGGTCATCGCCGGGCCGCTCTGCGCGCGCCTGCTGGACTACACCCCGACGGTGCCGGTCGTGCTCGCCTTCGCCCTCACCGCCCTCGCCCTCGTCCTCCGGGCCGCCTGGCTCGGCCTCGCGCAGCTCTCGATGGTCACGGGCATGGGAACGGGCATCTCGCTCGTGGAACTGGCGACCGTCCTGGCGATCATCGCCGGCCTCTCAGCGCTCACCACCGTGACAGGCGAC
Organism: Blastococcus sp. SYSU D00813; assembly: GCF_054050735.1. Taxonomy (NCBI): domain Bacteria; kingdom Bacillati; phylum Actinomycetota; class Actinomycetes; order Geodermatophilales; family Geodermatophilaceae; genus Blastococcus; species Blastococcus sp. SYSU D00813. The sequence goes on along the minus strand of NZ_JBJGZX010000002.1, from coordinate 72,222 downwards.
GGCCTCTGGCTGCTCCTCGTACCTCTCTGCTGCGCCGCGCTCGGCGGCCTCATCTCCCGCTGGAACGTCGCGCAGCTCCTCCGCGCTCTCTCCCTGAAGACGGTGATGTAACCATGGGCTGGTTCACGGCCAACCTCAGTCAGGTCCTTGCAACGGGGCTGCTACGGCTGCATTGGGTCCACGGAGACTCCAAGACGAGAGCGACGATGCTGTCCATCGTCTTCGCCTGGCTGGCGTCGATCGCAGCCCTCCTCCTGATGTCCGTCGACGCGCCGCTGGCGGCAGGCGTGACGTTCTTCGTCCTGGCCCATCTGGCGTTCGCCTTCGATTGTCTCGACGGGCGGCTCGCGCGGCTCACCGGAAAGGCCTCGCCGGCGGGCGCCGGCGTGGACGCCTTGGCCGACGTCCTGGCTTGGGCCGGCGTCGCCGCCCTCGTGAGCACGCAAGTCGTCGGGGTACCGCACGACGAGCTGGTGACGGGTCTGGCGGTCCTCGGCCTGGTCGCCAAGGCTGCTGCCCCACTGTGGACCGTGGCCGACCGCCTGGCGGTCACCCTCGGGGGCAGTGAGGCGACCGGTGAGCTTGGTGATGAGAGCTCGGCGGTCAAGCGTCTGCTCATGCTCGTGAAGCACCTCAGCGACCACGCCCTGGTGCTGACGCTGATCGCAGCCGCGCTGGCCGTCGACGAGGCGTGGGCGTGGATCACGCTCGCGGTCGTGCTGGCCGGCGTGGGACTCGTCGTCAACGCCATTGCGCTGGCAGCCCTCGTCCGCCTCGACCTGCGTGGGCGCGTCGATGCGTAGCGCCGTCCTTCACGACGTGTCGCCCCACGAGGCCCGCCTGGGCATGCGCCGCCGGATCGGGCACCTCGTGGAGCACGAGGAGGGGGCCGGGCACACCGTCGACGTCCTCACCGTCCTCCGGGCGGAGGACGCACGGGCAGCTCGTGCGGTACGGGTGCGGGACGCGCTCAGCGCGCCCTGGCGGCTCCCCCTGTCTCGATACGACCGGTTGGTCGTCGAGGCGCTCTCAGCGCCTCACATGGTGGTCCTCGCAGGGCTGCTCCGCCGTTCCGGCTTCTCCGGCGAGGTGCTCGTCGACGTGTGTGACAGCCACTGGATGCTCACCGCACAACGTCCGCGGGACCGGCTGGGCGCGGCACGGCTGCGCCAGACGGTCTCCTACGGATTCGACCGGCTCGCCTTCCGCATGCTGCCCCGCGACGTCCAGCGCTCCTACATCTCCGAGGCAGACGCAGCCGCCGACCGGCGCGCCGACGGCTCCTTCGGCTACGTCGTCATCCCGCCCTCTCCGATCCCCGAGCTGGCCGCACTGCCGGTGCCTCAGGGACCGCCGACGTCGATCCTCGTTCCCGCGGACACGACGACGGACCAGGGACGTGAGGCCATCGCTGAACTGGCCGGCATCCTGTCGAGGGCGTCACTGTCTGCCCGCGTCGAGATCACCGGCGACCGCCCGGCGGACACGCCCGCCGGAATCGCGGAATGGCACTGGCTCGGCCGGGTCCCCTCAATCGCGGACGTTTACGACCGGCCCGCTGTGGTGGTGTCCACGAATCCGGCAAGCCACGGGGTGCAGCTCAAGCTCTGGGAGGCGGTCCAGGCGCGGCGGCCGGTCATCGCCTATGCGTCAGCGCTGCAGTGGGCTCCGGAGGTCGACTGGGTCCATCGCGTCCGCGATCGGGACGACTTCGCGGACCGGCTGCGCTCGGTCCTCCTCGGCACCACTCCGGGAGGAGCCCGCGGTGAGGGTGCCTGAGCTCACCGTGGTCACGGTGACGCGCAACGACCTGCCGGGGCTGCAAGCGACGGTTCGCAGCGTCGAGGAGCAGCGGTCGGCGGACGTGGAGCACGTGATCGTCGATGGCGCGAGCACCGACGGATCCGCGGAGTGGCTGACCGCGCTCCCCGACCTCGCGTGGCGGTCGACCGTGTCGGAGCCCGATACCGGCATCTACGACGCGATGAACAAGGGGCTCGGGCTGGCCACCGGTCGGTACGTGCTCTTCTTGAACGCCGGTGACGTGTTCTCCTCGGACCAGGTCGTCGAGCGCTTGCTCGCCGTGATCCGGGAGACCGGCGCGCCATGGGTGAATAGCATCAGCCGGATGATCCAGGACGGCAGACCCGTCCGATTGCACGGGCTCGCACCGTTCCGACCCTGGGTCTTCCGCCTCGGTGTCAAGAGCTTTCCGCACCAGTCGACGGTGCTAGCCACCGCACTGGTCCGGGAGCTGGGCGCTTTCGACACGGCCATCGGCATCCACGCGGACCAGGACCTGCTGTTCCGCGCGCTCCTCCGGGTGCGGCCGCACGACCACCTCGACTTCGTCGCCGACTGCACCGCCGACGGTGTGAGCAGCACCCTCCCCCTCTGGGCATTCGCCGAGCAGATGGGAGAGGTCCGTCGCCGCAACGGCGTACCGCTTCGCGGCAGCTGGTGGCTGGATCGCGTCACACAGGGCATCCTGGTGGTCGCTCTGCGTGCCCTTGCGGGCATACGTGCGCTGGCGAACGGCCGTCCGATCCTCGCGGCGTACGCCGCGCGGAGGAGGGGGAACAGTGACAGTTGGTCGCGCGCCCAGCAGTAGCAAGAGACCCGGGCAGCGAGAAGTGGGTCTACGCAAGCCGTCCATCGCGCAGGTCCCCCGCGCCATCCCGTTCGCGATCATTGCGGCGACGCCGGTGCTCGCGATGGCGACCGTTGCTTCCCCGTCCGCCGCCCTGCTGCTGATCGGCGTCGCCGGACTCGTGCTCGTCGTTCGAAGCGCCCGCGCACGACTGGTCGCCTTGACGGTGGGCGGGATGGTCGTACTCCAATCCGAGTCCGGGGTGGGCAAGTTCGCCTACATCGGAGCGCTGGCCGTGGCTCTCGCCATGGCCGTTGCGGGCGCGCGACGCTGGGACGCCCGTCTGTCGCACGCTCTCAAACCTGCCGTGGTCGGCGGCGCCATCCTGGGGGCCTATCTTCTGTTCGAAGCCCTCACGTCGACCAGCAACGCGGTCGGTTTGGATGCCTGGGTCAGAGATTCGTTGCCCTACCTCATGCTTGCGGCAGCGCCCTTGCTTGCCGTCGACTTCGCCCACCGACTGCCCTGGCGATTCGTCCAACGTCTCATCGTCTGCGCCGGCCTGTACGCCACCGTGGCGTTCGCCGTGGTCTGGCTGAACGTACGGGGCCTGAGCGTCCTGCCCGTCGAGTCCATCGGAATCAGCGGCACGCCGATGTGCGCCTTCGCTTTCTGTTTCGCGCTGGCGAGCTGGGGCGCAGCCGAGAGGAGGAGACCAGCCTGGGCGGTACTTGCCGTGGTCATTCCGGTGCTTCTCCTGGTCACCGGTACGCGGAACTCCCTCTTGTTCCTCGCTGCGTTCCTCGGGTTGGCGGGCTCGCGACTCAAGGGACGGATCCCCCTGGTGAAGCTCGTCAGCATGGGAGTGGTCGCAATAGCGGCGGCAGCCGCTCTTCTACCCGTCCTGGCCGGTCGCCTCACAACAGACAAGGACTTCCTCTTCCGGAGGCTTGCGTCGATCGGCGATCTTCTCAGCGGATCGACGGATGACCTGAGCTACAACGACCGAACCCGGCAATACGATCTAGCTCTGGACACCTGGCAGTCGAGTCCGCTTTTTGGCACAGGACCTGGGTACCTGTACGACGCCTACCAGTACAAGGTCGGTGCCGACAGATTTGCCTTCACCATGGACACGCCGCTGATCATCCCGGCAAAACTAGGACTCGTCGGCGTACTCATCCTTGTCGCCCTCGTCGTCGCGTTGATCCTCAGTGCTCGTCGTATCACCCAGATCGGCGCGCTTGGTGTCACCGGCTCGACGGGTCGGGCCTTCTTTGTCGTGCAGGTCGTCATGCTTCCTCTCGGCGCTGCGGTGGAGAACAAAACATTTGCCATGGTGATCCTCTTGCTGCTACTGGCACAGGCAGTTCATGCGGTGCGCGACAGCAAGCGCAACGACGAGCGACCGGGGCGGAGCGACGCGGCCCCTTCAAGCGCAGGAAAATTCGAAGTCGTACCGCCTCATCCGCGCGCCATGCCGTCAAGGGGTGTACAGCGAGCCACACTCGGACGTGAGCGAAGTCGTGGATCTTCCCGGTCAAGGACAGGCCTGGCCACTCGTCCTCGCAGGATTCGCCGCAGCCTTCGTTGAGCCAGCCAACCACCCGAGCGGGGGGTTCCGCTTCGGGACGGCGGTCGCTGGCGGCCCCGCCGCGGAATGGTCACCTCCCGCCGGGTCGGGACGATGACCTGCTCGCCGCCGCGGCCGTTCCGGCGAGTCCGTGGTGGTCAACGTCCTGGTATCGCTCAAGTCGCCGAACAACACCGCGTCACTCGACGATCGCGACCCTGCGGGGCGGAGCGCCCTCGGCCTCTGAACCGTGCAGGGCTGAATCTCCCTGATCGGCGCTCGCCACCGACGTGGTCATCGCGGTGCTGCTGTTCGCCGTCCTGGTGGTGCCCGGCTGAGGCTTTCGGCGCTCCCCCGCCGGACTGGTCCCTGGTGGCGTTCTCCGCCATCATGGGGGCTGGCCCAGCCGTTCCCGTACCAGCTGAGGCCCCTGCTCTTCCTGGCGCTGGCGACCTCGTTGACCGTGCCGGCATCCGGCCCCGTTCCCTCGGCCGCCGCGCCCCCAGGCACGTCCGAGGCGCCGGACGACGTCACCGCCGGCTCGCCGCCCGCGGCAGCCGGCGGGCGGGCAGGGCGGCGCAGCCACGCTCTCTCGCTCGGCCGAGCCCGAGCCGAGGTGTGGCCGCACCCCGTCGCTAACGGGGACGCCGGAGCGCGACAGCGCCCCGAACGCCACAGTGCCCGGAACGCGACAGGGCCCCGCGACGCCAGTGCATCGCGGGGCCTGTCGGCTGGAGCTGATCAGTCGTCGTCGCGACGGCGGCGAGGACGGGCGTGCCGCAGGAGGTCACCCAGCCAGGCGTCGTAGAGGCTCAGCGAGGTGTCGCCGGCCAGTCGCTGCGCGGCGTACCGACGACCGTTGCGCCCCATCCCCTCGCCCCGCTGAGGGTCCTGGGCGAGGTCGGTGACAGCAGCGAGGATCGAGTCGGCGTCGCCGGACCGGACGATCACGCCGGCACCGGAGTCGCGGACGAGCTGCGCGGCGCCGCTGGCGGTGTCGGTCGCCGCGACGACGGGCTTGCCCGCGCTGAAGTAGGTGGTGAGCTTGCTCGGCACCGACATCTCCACGACGCCCGGCTTCTCGTTGAGCAGCAGGCAGTCGGCGGCGGCCAGGGCCCGCTCGAAGTCGCCGGCCGGCAACGGCTCGAGGAACTGCAGGCTCTCCAGCCCGTTGGCCTCGGCCTGCAGCTTGGTGCGCTGACTGCCGTCTCCCAGGAGCACGACGCGCACGTCGCTGCCGGTCTCCTCCGCCCGTCGTGCTACCTCCACCAGCGTCCCGAGCCCCTGCTTGACGCCCATGTTGCCGGCGTGCAGGGCGATCACCGCGTCGGGCTCCCACCCGAGCTCGCGGCGGACCTCCTCGCGGTTGATGTCGGGGATCGTGACGTGCGACCAGTTCGGGATGACCCGGATCCGCTCGGCCGGGACGCCCATGGCCACGAGCCGGTCGCGGAAGATCGGGTGGATGACGGCGACGCCGTCGGCGCGCCGCATGACCTGCTTCTCCAGCCACGCCGTGGCCCGGGACAGGACCGAGCCGCCGAGACCGGCTTCCGAGACGGCAGCGCCGTAGAGGTCCTGGACGACGACACCGACGGCGTGCCGCCGGAAGGGCTTCATGGCGACCGCCGGCAGGGCGGAGAGCAGGGCCGGGCTGACCACGAGAGCGACGTCGCTGCGGCGGCGCCACAGCTCGCGTCCGCTGCGCAGGGCGAAGACGGCTTCCATGACGATGCGAGAGAGGCCGGTCGGGTTTCCCGGGACCGGGTGCTTCACCCGGACCACCTCGACGCCCTCGTCGGTCTCGACCGGGCGGGGTGTCTCGTAGCCAGGGTGCAGGCGCCACTCGGGGTAGTGCGGGTGACCGGTCACCACGGTGACCGCGATGTCCGAGCCGGCCAGGTGGCGGGCGAGACCGGTCGTGTACGGCGCGATGCCAGTCTGCTCGGGGAAGAAGTTGAGCCCGGTGATCAGCACCTCTCTGCGCGTCCGGCGGCGGCGCTCGACCGGTACTCCTGCGACGACTCTCCTGCGGATCACGACTGCCTCCTCGGTGTGGCCCTCCGCCGTGGTGCGGCGCGAGCGCCACGGGCGATACGAACTCGTCCGCTCGGGACGGGTCGATCACATCGGCGCGGAGCCGGCCGAGCGGCGCGGCGCACCGACACGGCGCCGTTCCGCACCGCCGGTCGCTCCTGCCACACCGGGACTCACGAGACCGCCCCAGTCACGCGGTGACCGGCGAGCGCCGGGCCGCGGCGGTTGCCGACACGCCGCAGCCGTCCCAGGAGAAACGACCGTCACACCGGTCGCACAGGGTTGCTAGTTGTTGAGCCGAACTTCGGAAGCGTTGCCGTTCCGACACGGAACCGGCCCTTGCTTTACTGAACGTGAGCGTTCAGTCGCGCCCCGTTCAGGGCGCGACAGAGACATCGCACCGATCCGGATCACCCGCCGTCCGGGCGCGGGTCGTCGAAACGGGGAACCATGACAGCAACTGCGGAGGACGCCGGCATCGCGCCCGGCGTCCTGGCCCACCCCCGGGCCGACGCCCCGCCGGCGGTCGACGACCGTCGCCGGTGGCGCACGAGCTACGTGCGCTCCATCCTCGTCGGCGATGCCCTGTGCGCGCTCCTCGCCGGGCTGATCGGCTACCTAGTCCGCTTCGGGGACTCCACCTCGATGCTGGGGTCAGGTCCGTCCGAGGCACTGCTGGTCGCCCTCTGCCTGCCGTTCGGCTGGGTGCTGGCGATGTGGCTGGCGCGCAGCTACGAGCTCCGGTACCTCGGCCTGGGCGCCGACGAGTTCCGCCGGGTCCTGACCGCCTGCGTCTGGGTGGTCGCCGCCTTCGCCTCCGTCAGCTGGGCCACCAAGTGGGACATCGCCCGGGGCTTCGTCGTCGTGGCCCTGCCGCTGGCGAGCTTCCTCACCCTCGTGCAGCGCTACGCGCGCCGGCAGACGCTCCACCGCCAGCGCAGCCGCGGTCTGCACCGCTCCCGGACGCTCGTCGTCGGGCACGGCAGTGGTGTCGCCGCCCTCCGCCGGCAGATCGACAAGGTCGCCTACCAGGGGCTGGACGTCGTCGGATGCTGCCTCCCCGCGGGGCTGCCCCGGCACGGCGCCGACCCGATGTCACCGGTGCTCGGGAGCATCGACGACGTGGTGGACGTCGTCCGTCGTCACGACATCGACGTGGTGGCGGTCCTGCCGAGTCAGGAGCTCGAGGGCCCCGCGCTGCGCCGCCTGGGCTGGGACCTCGAGGAGACCTCCGCGTCCTTGCTGCTGGCCCCGGCCGTGACCGACATCGCCGGACCCCGCGTGGCCATCCGGCCCGTGGCCGGCCTGCCGTTGCTCCACGTCGAACGGCCCGAGTTCACCGGCGGCCGGCGCATGGCCAAGACGGTCTTCGACGTCGTCGTGGCCGCCGGCGCCCTCGTCGCGCTCTCCCCACTGCTCCTGTCGATCGCCGTCCTGGTCAAGGCGACAAGCCCTGGACCGGTCCTCTACCGGCAGCGGCGGGTGGGCAAGGACGGCGAGGTCTTCACGATGCTCAAGTTCCGCTCGATGGTCGTCGACGCGGATGCCCGTTTGACCGAGCTGCGGGCGCTGAACGACGGCAACGCCGTGTTGTTCAAGATGCGGGAGGACCCACGGGTCACCCGCGTCGGGCGCGTCCTGCGCCGTTATTCGCTGGACGAGATGCCACAGCTGCTCAACGTGATCGGTCGCCAGATGTCGCTCGTGGGGCCGCGACCGCCGCTGGTCTCGGAGACCGAGAAGTACGGCTTCGACATGCGCCGCCGCTTCCTGGTGAAGCCTGGCATGACCGGGTTGTGGCAGATCAGCGGCCGGTCCGATCTGACCTGGGACGACTCGGTGCGCGTCGACGTCCGCTACGTCGAGAACTGGTCGTTCGGCCTCGACCTCTTCATCCTCTGGAAGACCCTCGGTGCGGTGCGCGGCGGAAGCGGTGCGTACTGATGCCCTGTCTTACCGTGACATATGCGCCGGGTCCATGGACCTCCAGCGGCGCGCCCCGAACTGCTGACCGGAAGGCTTCCCCGTGGATCTGAAGGACGTCGTCCAGGCGGTACGACACGGCTGGTGGCTGATCGTCCTGGGCGCGCTGGCCGGGATGGTCGGAGCCGGGCTGCTGACGTGGCAGGCGACCCCGCTGTACACGTCGACCAGCCAGCTCTTCGTCAGTACGACGGGCACTGACACCACGACGACGGCGTACCAGGGGAACCTGTTCTCCCAGCAACGGGTCACGTCCTACGTCGAGATCCTGACCAGCGAGCGGCTGGCCGCCCGGGTGGTCGACCAGCTCGGCCTCGACGAGACCCCGGCGGAGCTGACCGCCGATCTTACCGCCAGCGCAGTTCCCGACACCGTGCTGCTCGACGTCACCGTCACCCGCAGTTCGGCGACCGAGGCGCGAGACATCGCCCTGGCGCTGGGCCAGCAGTTCATCAGCCTGGTGACCAGCCTCGAGACACCGGACGGAGCCACGGCCTCGACGGTGAAGGTCGAGTTCATCGAGGAGCCGCAGGTCGCCGATGCGCCGACATCGCCGGTCCTGTTGAACAACCTCGCCTTCGGTCTGCTCGCCGGCCTAGTGCTCGGTGGCGGCGCCGCGCTCCTCCGTGAGTGGCTGGACAACACGGTCAAGACCCCCGACGACGTGGAGGACCTCACCGGGGTCGCTGTGGTCGGCGCGTTGACCGAGGACCCGACACTGGCGGAGAACGGCGTCGCCGACGACTCCGGCGGCTACTCGGAGACCGCGGAGGCCTACCGCCAGATCAGGACGAACCTGCAGTTCGTCGACGTCGACGAGCCGGCCCGCACGATCGTGGTGACGAGCTCCCTGCCCGGTGAGGGCAAGACCACCGTGGCCGTCAACCTGGCCGTGGTCATGGCCCAGGCCGGCGTGCGCGTGACGCTCATCGAGGCCGACCTCCGCCGGCCCCGGGTGACTCGCTACCTGGGCATCATCAGCGGCGCCGGGCTGTCCAACGTGCTGGCGGGATCGGCTCGCTATGACGAGGTGGTGCAGCCGATCGGTGACGGCAACCTACAGGTTCTCGCGGCCGGCCCCATGCCGCCCTACCCGAGCGAGATGCTCGGCTCGAAGCAGATGCGCGCCCTCCTGGCCGAGATCCGGGAGACCAGCGACTACGTGATCATCGACGCGCCGCCCCTCCTGCCGGTCACCGATGGCGCCGTGCTCTCCAAGGTCGCCGATGGCGCGCTGCTGGTGGCCCGGCACGGCACGACCACCCGGGCGCAGCTGGAGCAGGCCGTCACGGCCCTGGAGCACATCGACGCCAAGCTGCTGGGCGTCGTACTGAACCGCATCCCGCCGAAGGCGGCCGAGGGCTACGGGTACGGCTACAACTACGCCTACTCGGCGCTGGCCGCCGTGGAGGGAGACGACGCCGGTCGGGGCAGAAAGGGCCGGTCGCCGCAGATCGACCACACGACCACCTTCCCGGCGATCCGGGACGACGCCCCACCGCCGCGAGTCCGCAGCCGCTGACCGCGGTCCTGACCGCGACGGCCCCCAACCTCTCCTGAGGTCGGGGGCCGTCGCCGTAGCACCGGCGCTCAAGCGAGCACCGGTCAGGAGCTCACTGGCGGGCGAGGACCTCGTCGACCACGGGGACCAGGGCGTCGGCGATGAAGCGGTGGCCGGCGTCGGTGGGCGAGATGCCGTCGGTGGCGATCAGACCCTCGGGCTCACCGAACCAGCCGGAGGCTATCGGGTCGACGAAGGTCGCGCCGGCCGACGCGGCGGCGGCAGCAACCGCGTCGCGGTGGGCCAGCAGGTCCGCCGGGACATCGGCATCGCTCCACGCCGGCCCGACGACCACGATGGCGGTGTCGGGTGCGGAGGTGCGGACCAGCTCGAGCGTCTCAGCGGCACCAGCAGCGACCGACGACACGGCCTCCCCGAGGTCGTTGCGGCTGCCGAAGACGATGGTGACCGTGGCGTCAGGCACAGGGGTGGCCGTCACCTGGTCCGCGAAGTCGCCTCCGGAGACGCCGAGGGCCGCGTATCCGGACTGCGACACGGCACCCATCCGCAGCTCGGCGCCGAGCTCGCCCGCGAGCAGAGCCGGCCAGCCCGATGCTCCCTGGCCGCCGAGCACGGAGCCGGTGGAGTACCCGTCGCCGTAGACGGCAAGCACCGGCGTCGTCTCCACGGTGGTGGCGGTCGCCGGCGCCGACGACGGGGCGGCCTCGCCGGCGCTCGGCGCGCTGGAGGTAGAAGCCGCAGCCGGCGCCGGGTTTCCAGCGAGCGGATCGAGCGGGTCGGGCCGCAAGGCGAGGTAGGTGAAGAGCCCCAGGTTGGCGATCAGCAGGACGGCGAGAGAGATCAAGCCCCAGCGAGGGGGACGAGCCAGGCCGAACACCACTCGATCGTAGGAGGCGTGCTCACGTCCTCACAGAGCGCGACGTGGAACGGTGCGACTCCGTTACCGGGCGGGCACGGGGACCGGCGGCGGGAACGCCGGGCGGCGCGCCGGCACCGGAGGGGGGCCCCACGCCCCACCTGGGCGGTCCTCGGCGAACAGCACGTCGGTGAGGGGCTGCAGCTTGCGCACGATGCGGGCGGCCACCTGCCGGTGGACGTCCTTCGACTGCCCGATGGGGTCGAAGACGTCGTCGGCGTCGACGCCCTTGCGCCACGCACGCTTCGCGTTGAGGCGGACCGCCAGCTCCCCGGCGCGGCGGCGCAGGGGCAGGAGGTCGATCCCGTCCACGTCGGCGCCACGCAGGAGGTCGGCCGCCTCCGGCAGCGTGAAGGTGTGACGCATGGCCCGGGGAGCCTGCTGCAGGACGCTCCGCCGCTGCCGGCGGGTCATCGTCAGCACCAGGTCGGCCTCCTCGGCCATGACCGGGTGCAGCTTGCGGGCGACGAAGCCAGCCGGGCTGCCACCCAGCGCGATGAGCGCGTTGGCACTGCGGGAGTCCATGGCGTGGCCCTCGACCCCCTCCGTGCCGGCGCTGCGGATGTGGATCGCGGCCGCACCCGCGCCCAGGGCCTGCTCGGCCCACAGACTCGCCAGCCGCTCAGCCAGGGGCGAGCGGCAGATGTTGCCGGTGCACACGAACAGGATCCGCATGGGTCGAGACTAAGTTCGCCTCCCCTGGCGGACGCGGACCGGCACGCTCTGGCAGGTGCTGTCGGGGCGCAGCCTCACCAACGTGACTGAGGGTGCTTCCGGCCGAGCGCCCGCACAAGTTCAGGCCGCGCGGATCGCCCCGGCGACGAGCTGCTCCTGGTACCAGGCGTAGGTCTCGGCCAGACCGGTCCGCAGGTCGATCTGCTCCTTGTAGCCGAGGGCGTGCAGCTTGCTGACGTCCAGCAGCTTGCGCGGCGTACCGTCGGGCTTGCTGCTGTCGAACTCCAGCGACCCCTGGTAGCCGACGACCTCGGCGACCATCTCGGCGAGCTCACGGATGGAGAGGTCACTGCCGATGCCGACGTTGATCGGCCCCGGCTCGTCGTAGTGCTCGAGCAGGTACAGGCAGGCGCGGGCCATGTCGTCGACGTGCATGAACTCCCGCCGCGGCGTCCCGGTCCCCCACACCGTCACTGATGGCGCCTGCTGCATCTTCGCCTCGTGGAACCGGCGGATGAGGCCGGGCAGCACGTGCGAGTTGGTCGGGTGGAAGTTGTCGCCGGGCCCGTACAGGTTGGTCGGCATCGCGGAGATGTAGTGGACGCCGTACTGCCGGCGCAGCGCCTGGACCTGCAGGACGCCGGCGATCTTCGCGATCGCGTAGGCGTCGTTGGTCTCCTCCAGCGGGCCGGTGAGCAGGCTGTCCTCGCGGATCGGCTGCTCGGCCATCTTCGGGTAGATGCAGCTCGAGCCGAGAAACAGCAGCTTCGTGGCGCCGTGCCGCGCGGCGGCGTCGAGCACGTTGACCTGCACGCGCAGGTTGTCGGAGATGAAATCGGCCGGGTAGGTGCTGTTGGCGACGATCCCGCCCACCTTCGCAGCCGCCATGACCACGGTCGCCGGCTTCTCGGCCGCGAAGAACTCCTCGACCGCGGGCGCATCGCGCAGGTCGAGCTCGGTGGAGGAACGCGTCACCACGTTGTCGAAGCCCGACTTGGCGAAGTGCCGGAGCACCGCCCCCCCGACGAGGCCTCGGTGCCCCGCGATGAACGTGCGGGCGCTGCGGTCCAATGGTGCGATCGACATGACAAGTCCTCCCGTGACGGCCGCCCCTAGGCTAACGGCGGGACGATCCGGAACTGCCGGGTCGCACGGGAAGTGTGGGGAGTACCTCGTGGCGAAGTCGGCGCTGATCACCGGGATCACCGGACAGGACGGTTCCTACCTGGCCGAGCTCCTCCTGGAGAAGGGCTACGAAGTGCACGGCCTGGTGCGCCGCTCCTCGTCGTTCAACACCGAGCGGCTCGACGGCATCTACCAGGACCCGCACGTGGCGAACCGGCGCTTGTTCCTGCACTTCGGCGATCTCAATGACGGCGTCACGTTGATCAACCTGCTTCGCGACGTCAACCCCGACGAGGTCTACAACCTCGGTGCGCAGTCACACGTCCGGGTCTCGTTCGATCAGCCAGTGTTCACCGGGGATGTCACGGGTCTTGCCGCCATGCGGCTGCTGGAAGCGGTTCGAGCCGCGAAGGTCCGAACGAAGATCTACCAGGCGTCGTCCTCGGAGATGTTCGGGGCGACCCCACCCCCGCAGAACGAGCAGACGCCGTTCTATCCGCGCAGCCCCTATGGCGCTGCCAAGGTCTACGCCTACTGGGCCACGCGCAACTACCGTGAGGCCTATGGCATCTACGCGGTGAACGGCATCCTCTTCAACCACGAGAGCCCGCGCCGCGGCGCCACCTTCGTCACCCGCAAGGTCACCCGAGCCGTGGCCCGCATCCAGGCCGGCCTCCAGGAGAAGCTATACATGGGCAACCTCGACGCCGTGCGCGACTGGGGCTACGCGCCGGAGTACGTCGAGGGCATGTGGCGGATGCTCCAGGCGCCCGAGCCGGACGACTACGTGCTCGCGAGCAACACCGCCTACTCGGTGAAGGACTTCGTGCGCATGGCCTTCGAGCATGTCGACCTCGAGTGGGAGAACTACGTCGAGCACGACGAGCGGTACGAGCGCCCGACCGAGGTCGATGCCCTGATCGGCGACTACTCCAAGGCCAAGGCGCAACTCGGCTGGGAGCCGAAGGTGCTGACGCCCGACCTAGTGAAGATCATGGTCGACGCCGACATCCAGCAGTTGGAGGACATGCGCTCCGGCCGGCACGTGCGGGTGGACGCATAGGGAGATCCCCGCGTGGCCACGCCCGCGAGGACTCCTTGCACGGCCACACCAGCTGCGGCTCCCCCGCACGGGACTGGCGCGGACCTACGATCCGGCGCGGGCGGTCGTGCTAAGCAGTCGGACGAGCGAGGGCGAGGGTGACGAGCTACCGCGATCAGGCGATGGCGCTGCTCCTCGACGACGCGTGCCGTTCCATCGCCCAGCACCTCGCGCGGGCCGAGATCGACTTCGTCATGCTGAAGGGCGCGACGATCGCCGGCTGGTTGTACGACGACCCGACACAGCGCACGTATGTGGATCTCGACGTCCTGGTGGCTCCCGACACCGAGGCGGCTACGGTTCGGGCACTCGCGGAGCTCGGTTATCGGCCACTGCTCGACGTCGCGACGCTCGCGGCCTTGTCGCCCGAGGAACAGCCGCTGCAGAACCGTCACGGAGTAGACGTCGACCTGCACGTGACGCTCACCGGCATCCGCGTCGACCGGAGCGAGGCATGGCGGATCCTGCGCGTCGAGACCGTGCCGTGGCAGTGGGCCGGCACGACGGTCCCCGCACTCTCCGTCCCTGCCCGCACCATGCACCTGGCCCTCCACCTGGCGCAGAAGGGACTGGCCGACGAGAAGGCGGCGCGCGATCTCCAACTCGGACTTGCCCGAGTGGATGACGACACGTGGCGGGCTGCCGCAGACCTGGCCGAGCGGCTCGACGCGCTGGATGCCTTCACGGCTGGGCTGACTCTGCTGCCCGCCGGTGCTGCACTCGTCCGGCGCCTCGGTCTCACGGGCCCGAGCCACGTGGAGACCCGGATGCGAGCCGCATCCGCCTCACACTCGGCCCTGGTCCTCGAGCGAGCAGCCATGGCGAAGACCTGGGGCTCCCGACTCAAATTGGCGAGCAACCTCCTCTTCCCCTCCGCGGAGTGGTTTCGCTTTGCGCAGCCGGAACGGACACGGACCACTGGGGGCCTCCTCCGCGCTCGGGTAGCCCGGCCGGTGCAGGTACTGGCCCGCATGCCCCGAGCGTTCCGAGAGTGGCGGCGACACCGCCGCGCGTCCGGCGCCGTGGGTGGCGCGGAGTGACGCGCGGCGCCGCCCAGCGGCTCCGTGTCCTCGCGCGCCGACAGCCAGTGGGTTCCGCTGCTGGACTGTTCTGACCCATGCCTTATCGTGAGGACGTTGCGCCTGGCACGGGACGTCGAGCCCGTCTGGCGCACCTGCCCGGATGGCTGGTGTACGCGCTGGCGCTGGTGTGGCGGGCCAGCCGCGCGAGGGTGCTGCTCACCGTAGGAGCTCAGGCGCTCGCCTCGGTGTCGCTACTGGCCCAGGTGCTCCTGGTCGAGCAGGTGCTCTCCGTTGCGTTTGAGGGATCCGACGAGGACGGCACGCTGGTCGAACGGGCCATTCTGCCCATCGTCCTGCTGGCCGTGCTCACTGCGGCGACCGCGGCTGCGTCCACGCTGGGGAACCTGCAGCACCGAGCCCTGGGCGAGCACGTCAACCGTGAGGTGTGGCGGCGGATCCTGGACGTCAGTCGAGCCGTGGAACTGGCCGCCTACGAGGACCCCGAGTTCTACGACCGAGCCCAGCGGGTCCGGGTCAACGCCGCCGAGCGCACGCAGAACGTGGTTCACGCGATCGTGATCGCCGCGGGAGACGCATTGGCCGCCGGTGGAGCGGCGGTAGCCGTCGTCGCGCTCGCCCCTGCGTTGCTGCCGGTTCTCCTCGTCTCGTCCGTACCGGTCCTCCTCACCTCCCGGGTCATCGCCCGGCGCGAGTTCCGGTTCGAAGCCGGCCAGACGACGCGCGAGCGGGAGCGCTTGTACCTACAAGGGGTACTGACGCGACGCGACGAGGCCAAGGAGGTGCGCGCCTTCGCGCTCTCAGGCCCCCTGCAGCGGCGGTGGGAGCGCAACTACGCCGCGTACCTGTTGGATCTCCGCCGGCACGTCAACGCGCGGCTCCGGCTGGCGCTGCTCGGCACGGTCGGCTCGGCCGTGTTGCTCGGCGTCGCCCTCCTGATGGTCGTCGTCCTCGTGGACCGGGGACGGCTGAGCCTGGCGGCCGCCGGGGGCGCGCTGCTGGCCGTTCGACTCCTTGCGGCCCGCGTCGGAGGCGCGACCTACGCGCTGGGCGAGATAGCCGAGGCCGCGCCGTTCCTGCAGGATCTCCGGCACTTCCTGGCCGAACGCCCCCCGACGTCCCCGACGGATGAGCCCCTCACTTCCCTTCCGCCGTCGTCCACGCCCCCGCGCATCACGGTGACCGGGGTCGGGTTCGCCTATCCCCAGGCGACCGAGGCCTCCCTCGAGTCGGTCTCGCTCGAGATCAACCCCGGGGAAGTGATCGCGCTCGTCGGCGCCAACGGGAGCGGGAAGTCCACACTCGCCAAGCTGCTCGCGAACCTCTACCGCCCGACGAGGGGTGTCATCGAGTGGGACGGCGTGGACGTCGGCGACATGGACCCCGATGCCGTGCGGAGCCGGATCGCGGTGCTGTTCCAGGACTTCGTCCGGTACCAGCTGACCGCCCGGGACAACATCCAGCTCGGACATCCGGACGGGGAAGCCGCTGACGCAGCGGTCCGCCGCGCTGCTCAGCAGGCGGACGCCGACGACTTCCTGACTGCTCTCCCTTCCGGCTACGACACCGTCCTGAGCAAGGAGTACGTCGGCGGGTCCGATCTGTCCGTGGGGCAGTGGCAGCGGCTCTCGTTGGCCCGGGCCTTCATCCGTGATGCGCCGCTGGTGATCCTGGACGAGCCGTCGGCCTCCCTCGACCCGCGCGCAGAGAGCGACCTCTTCGAGCAACTGCGCGTGCTGTGCTCCGGCCGCAGCGTCGTGGTGATCTCGCACCGCTTCTCGACCGTCAGATCCGCGGACCGCATCTACGTGCTCTCCGACGGCCGGATCGTCGAAGAAGGAGATCACGAGTCGCTCATGGCCTGCGGTGGCCAGTACGCGGAGCTCTACGAGTTGCAAGCCAGCGCCTACCGCTGACCGTGAGGGCTCTGCCGGGGCCAGTCGGACGTGTCGTGTGCGAGTCCGCGGGTGAGGTGTGATACAGCGAGCACTTGTGTGACTGGTGAGTTTCGTGCTTCCATTGCGCACAACTTCACGCCTAGCACGGGGATGTCATGGACAAGGTCGCTCAGAAGTCGAACTACCACCGCCCGACGCTGCGGTCGCTCGGCAGCCTCGCCGAACTCACCCTCGGCAACGGATCCCGCGGTCTGGACAACTGCAGCCGGAAGAACGGCGTGGCGAACGGCAAGTGCTGAGCGGCTAGGCCGTGCCACTCAGCCATGAGTGCACTGCCACGAGCCGACAGAAGGGGAGAGCTGCTTCAGCTCTCCCCTGTTCTGCGTCACTGATGACGTCGGTCACCGCGTCCGGATCGATCCATCCTCGCTCCATCAGCGGGCCACTGAGGATCCGCTGCGCCAAGTCTCGCGTCGCCGGTCGCGCCCAAGCCACTTCGGCGAAGTCCGCTTTGTCACGCCTGGTCCGGACCTTCGGTGGGAGGAGAGCTCCGAAGATCTCTACTTCGAGGGCTCGGTCGTGGCCGCCTCGCACGGGAAACCACGGATTGAGCCCGTAACTGGCCTCGATGAACCGCGGGTCGAAGAACGGGTGAGTGCTCCGCCATCCGGAGAGATCGTGCACCAGAGCGGCGTCCTCGAGAATCGCAGCGACATAGCCAGACGAGTGTCCGCTGAATCGCTCGTCGACGGCTCTGTCGCCAGTCACTTCCACCGTAGGTGAGGCCACTAGTTCGCGGAGGGCATGTTCCCGGGCGGCGCGCTCCGCGACGTAGCGCGGTGGCTGTGGACGTCCGCGTCCTGCCACGTAGGACAACAAGGGCCGCCATGTCCGCCGCCACGCACCGCGCCGGTGCGCCACGAGCTCGTGCAGCGCCGGCGAGAGCACCGCCGCACGCCGCTGCTGAAGCGCACTGACGACTCGCGAACCGAGCGTCGTCTCGAGGAAGGCGTCGTCTCCTCCCAGTCCGGTGAGGGCGCATTTCCGTCCGGCTTCCTGGAAGCCTCGATGCAGAGACACTGTCATGGTGAAGTTCGGATCTGGGGGCGGGCGGCGCAGATCTCGGCACAACGCTGCGAACTCCTCATCGGTCGGCAGCCAGGGACCGACGGAGACACTCGGGACGCGCCACATCTCCAGCACGGCATCAGAGAATCGGCGCTCGTCCGCGTCGGGGCCGTCGAACAGCAGTCGGCCGGCAAGGACGTCGTCGTACCCCATGTCGACCAACGTGCCGATCACTGAAGAGGAGTCCAGCCCCCCGCTGAGCTCGCTGGTCGCCGCGCCGGCCACGGCGACTCGATCCCGGACGATCTCCCGGAAGACATGCCGACAGCGCTCGACAGCCTCGTCCCAAGTGACCTCGGGCTCTGGGACGAGGTTCCACCGGTGGTGCAGGCGTCCTCGAGGTGAGGGCGCAGCCGACGTCCACGTCGAGCCGGGCGCCACCGTCGAGATGCCCCGGTAGAGCGTCCCGCCGGAGCTCTGCATCTCACCGGCCAGGTGGGCCAACGCCATTTCCTCGTCGATGCTGACGTCAACCCACGGGAGTGAGCTGACCGTGGCGAGGTCCGTCGCACCGGCGTACTGCTTCCCGCTGCTCGAGTGGAACCACGGCCGGACGCCGATCGGGTCGCGACTCACGACGAGGCGGTCCCGGATCCGATCGAGGATGATGCAGACGAAGTCGCCCAGCACTCCCCGCGCGAAGTTCTCGCCGGACTGCCGGTAGCGGACCCGAAGCAGCTCCGCCTGCAGGCTTCGCTCGGCAAGCGGTCGGTGTACCTGGCCGTCCAGGACGACGAGGACCTCGCCGTCGTCGGAGCTGCTGACCCAAGGATGGCCGGTCGTCCAGGCCACCACATGTCCCCGGTAGGCCGCCTTCGCGATGGCACCGTTCGCCAAGTCGTCCCTCAGCCGTCGCAGGAGGTCGGCCACTGACCGGTCGCCAGAGGCGGCAGCGGCAATGAAGCTCATGCGAGTTCCGGCAGGATCCGCTCGGCCTCGCCGGCGGAGATCTCCGCGTAGGTGCCCACGACGGCGGGATCGTCGTTCAGCACCTTCGAACCGGACTGCACCCACGCATGCGCCTCGATCCCGTGAGCTCCGCGGCGGACACCGATGTGCAGGGTGCCGCTCATCTTTCGCCGGTCCAGCTCTCGCAACAGAGTGACGGAGCGGCGCAGGCAGGTGGCCTCGACGGGGAGGATCCCGAGACCAGCATCCACGGCAGCAGCCACTTCTCGGGCCTCGGCGATGTCGCCCGGAGGGTGTCCGGTGATGTTGCGTACCAGCGGGCGCAAGCCCTTCCGCGTCAACGTGATCCTCACGCGAATGCCATCGATGGCCGCTCGGGCCGTACTCAGACGCAAGGGACCGGAGAGTGCCCCGAAGAACCGACTCAGATCCCGCAGCGACACCGCGCGTCCACGCGGGACCCTCCCCTGCCGAGGCCGTCCGATCAAGGCGTCAGCTCCCTTCAGCGATCACAGTCGCCAGGATCCGCTCCGCCGCTGCGAGCCCTCTTGCGCCGCGCGGAACCGCGAGACGGCCCACGGTCACTGTCTCGGCGAGCACCGCCAAGCGGTCCACGACGTTCCTGAGCAGCCCCCCCGGTCCCAGGTCGGCGTGGAACGTCACTGCGAACAGCGAGGCATGCGCCTCGGCACCCTGCAGCCGCGTGAAGCCGGCGCCGCCGTCGGTCGGTTGGATGTGCACCACCGCCGCCAACCGCGTCGGTGTCCACGCGGTGGTGGCGATGGACCCGGGCTCCGTGCGCCGCTTGCCCGCGACGTCGCGCCCTACATCGACGGGCAGGTCGAGGAGTTGGACGGCGTCGGGAGTAAGGCGGACCGTGGGATAGGTGGGCTCCACCGTCACGTCCGCGGCGAAGCTCAGCACAGCGCCGTCGTCCCCGCCGACCGTCCATCCCAGCTGGGCGACATAGGCACTGAGCGTCGACTTGCCGGCGCCCGTCGGCCCGCTGAGGACGATTGCCGCGCCGCCGCTCCCGAGCACGGCTCCGTGGAGGACGACCGCGCCGCGACGCGCGAGGAAGAGGGGAAGCACATGGTCGTACACGAGATGCTCTTCGACGTCCGCCGGCAGGTCCTCGTCGAAGAACACGGTGCCGTCGTCCTCGACCTGAACCGTCACGACGTCGAGGTACTCCAGGACGAGGCGATCCGGCAGCGCCCACACCCGGCGCCAGGGTTGCCCATCCGGCGTCAGGCCGACATGAGGGCGTGACTCGGGAATCGCGATCGATGCGGTGCCGACCACCCGGAGACTCAGGTCGTCCGATGGATGGTGCACGCCTCGCAACGCGACCCGGATCCCTCCGGCGACCCGCGACAGGGCCTCCCCGGTCAACGGGGATCCGTGGCCTCGAGAAGCCCCGCCGCGACCAACTCCTCGATCAGCGCCTCGACGTCCGTTCGCAGGACGGCTCCGTCCACCGAGTACGTCGACTCGAGCGCGATGAGGGCGGCGTCCACGGGCCCCCGGGTCAGCCTCGTCACGATGTCGGCACCGATCTGGTCGAGTCCGTAGTACTGCTCGGTACCGAGGTTGAGAAGCACCAGTTCGCCCTGGACCTCGCGCGCGAGGACGCCTTGGGGGAAGCGAAAGGCGGCCTGGTCATCCGCGCTCATGCCGCGGGCGGCTGGCGCCGCAGAGCCGGTTGGGACTGCTCTGGTTGTGCCGCTTCGTATCCATACGAGTAGCCGTACCCGTATACGGAGGCACCCTGAGCCTTCGGCGGGACGATGTTGAGAACGACCCCTAGGGTCCTTGCTCCGACACGGTCCAACATCGCGACCGCTTGTCGCAGTTGGTCTCTATGTGTGCTCCCGTACCGCACCGTTAGCAGGACACCGTCCATCGACGAGGCCAAACCCGTCGCGTCAGCGACAGGCAGAAGTGGTGGGGCGTCTACGAGCACGAAGTCGTTGCGCGCGCGGAGGTCAGCGACGAAGTGAGACATATGAGTGGAAGCCAGGAGCTCGCCCGGGTTAGGGGGTGTGGGCCCGGCCGCGATGACCGACATCCCGTCGCGGTACGCCTGCAGCACATCCTCCATGTCGGCGGAACCAGCGAGGACATTGGTGAGGCCGACGCCGCCCACCATGCCGAGGTATCGGGTGACCTTGGGCCTTCGGAGGTCGGCCTCAACGACGGTCACCCGCTGGCCCGCCTCGGCGAGCGCGATCGCAAGATTCACAGTCAGGGTCGTCTTGCCCTCCGATGGCAGGGCGCTCGTGACCATGATGACCTTGGGCGGCGAGTCGACGTTCAGAAACTGAAGATTCGTTCGGATTTGTCGGTAGTCCTCGACCGTGCGACTTCCTGAGGCACGTTCGATGGTGTGGAACTTTTCCACAGCATCGTCGCGGAGCACCGTACCTATCACCGGCGCAGCAGTCAGATTCGCAACTTCCTCTGGATCCTTCACTGAACGATCCAGACGGGATCGGAGCAACGCCCCGCCGGCTCCAAGTGCGAGGCCGCCAACCAGACCGAGTAGTACATTTCGATCGGTCTGCGGAGACGAAGCTTCAGACGGCAGTTGGGGTCGCTCGGTCACACGCACCTGAACCGGAGCCACCCCCTCTCCATCCGGCGCCTCCAGTTCTCCGACGAAGGACGTGAATTCCTGGCCGATAGCCTCAGCGACCCGCTGAGCCTCAACGGGGGACGCATCGGTCACGGACACGTCGATGAGTACGGTCTCGGTGGATGCAATCGCAGAAATTGCGCTGTCGACAGCGACTCCCTCGCCGAGTCGATCCGCGACCCGCTGACGCATTTCCGGCCCCATTATGAGCCGCGCGTAGGACGTAACCCTCGCCTGCGAAAAGTAGGCACCCTCGACCGCCTCGCTCGTAGAGAAGGAATCCCGGGTCGACACGAACAACTGGGTGTTGGACGTGTACAGAGGCGTCTGCACGAGGCTTGCGAGGAGTGCGCTGGCGGCCCCGAGAAGCGCACCCAACACGGGAAGCCACCAAGCGGCACGCAGGGACGCTGCTACTTCGCGGAGTTCCACGGCTGCTCATCTCTCACTTGACGAACTTCGACACGATCGCCTTGAACCTTTAGGCGCCTCACCGCACGGCCCGCACACGCGGAGACGTCAGCGAAAGCATGCCACCGTCCTCCGGCGATGCCGACCTCCAGCAGGGAAGAACCGCCCGGCCCAGCGCGGGTGAGACATGTCGGACTCTCGTCACGGTGCACCTCAGGGTCGAGGGCCGACTAGGCGACGCAGGTCTGTGGCCATCCCCAGCCCGAGGGACACTGCGGTGTCCATGGTCATGGACGGAGAGATGCGAAGGCCGAGCCGTCTTCTCGCGCGACTGATATCCCAGTAGTGACTAACGGCACGCCGAGTTGAGCCTGCTCCGCCCAAATCGAAGTCGCACACCGGGACCCCCAGTAGATGGGGTGGCGTCAAAGTAGCCGCCCGCAGGAAGTGCAATTGATCGGCCGCCAATCCGAAGCCGACGTCGTACTCTCCAACCCTCCTGAAGAAGTCCGTCGTGAAGAACGTTGCTTGATGCGGCACTATGTCTCGGCCCAGAGCCAATCGGCGGAAGCTGAACGGCGGAGTCCCAGCAATCCCGACGACTCGGCCGTCGCCTGCAACCAGCCGAGACAACCCGAAGGCCCAGTCCCACTCATGCTTACGATAGGACTCAACCGCTCGGCACAAGACATGCTCGTCAGTGAACTGGTCACCAGCATGCATAAAGATCAAGAGCGAGGTGTCGACAATCCTGCTTCCTCGATTCATTGCATCATAGCGCCCTGCGTCAGGACCACTATGAGTTGCGGTACGATCGTCGACGAGAGACGCCACGTACTCAGCTGAGCCGTCGGAAGACCCGCCATCCATAATGATGTGACGCCAATCCGCTACCTGTTGCTCGAGGGACCATCGCGTACGGCACAGGCCTTCGAGGTCATTGAATGCGATTGTCACCACCGTGATCAACGGGTCCTCACCCTTTGCCATTTGGTCTCCCCTGCCTAGGCTGTCGCCAGTGCATCTCCAAGGTGCGACGCCCAACCCAGGACTTCGCTGCGTCCACGAAAACGCCAGGTATCCGCATCACAGCCTTTGAGGCCTTAGGCGTTGGCAACTCGCCTCCTGGAGCATTCTGCTCCCGAGCGATTCTCGCATACCAAGACTCTCTGACGACGTATGGTAGCGAGACCCTGCGGCGCATTCGATAGTCCAAGACTACGTCGGGGAGATTGGCAATGCCCAGGCGCGACAGCCGAATAATCAAGGCCAAGTCTTCGGCGCGCCGACAGCGCTCGTCGTAACCCCCGACGGTCAGGAAGTCCTCACGCCTGAACATGGCAGCAGGGTGCGCGATCGGCATGCGCCCTCGATACAGATCGCTCTGGATCTGTTCGATCTCAGTCGGATATCGCCAGAGCTCATAGGGGCCACCCCAAGATCCGAAGCCGGCGATCTGACCAGAGACCACAGATACGTCCGGCCGACGGTCAAGGAACGCACTCTCCAAGGCCAAGCGAGTGGGCCTGCTCCTATCGTCGGCGTCCATCACCGCGATGTACTCCCCGCGGGACTGAGCAACCGCCAAGTTTCTCGACGCAGCCGCACCCATGCACCGTGCGTTCGCCACCACTCGAATCCGACTGTCGCCCACAGACCGGATCTCATTGAGAGTGCCATCATCGGACGCGTCATCCACGACAATAAGCTCCCAGCCATCGACGGTCTGCTCAACAACCGACTCGATCGCCTCACGTACAGATCCGGCCGCATTCCGAGCCGCCATGATGACCGAGATGCGCGGCGTCATCTTGTCGCACGCCGATTCCCGTGGAGGACCGCCGCCGCGGGTGCCCTGACCACGGTCTTGTCACGGGATGCGAGGCGCCATCGTACCGCAACAAGACAGGGCACAAGCTGGCATACGAGGAGAGCCGCGCTCGAGGCCCATATGGGCCCAGGCGCGCCTACGGTCGGCGTGATGAGGACTCCCAGCCCTAGAGACACAATCGCCATCGACGTCACGGACTTGGCTTGCATTCGCAGCCCCAAGGAGTCGGTCAAGAACATTCCAGACGCAAGGTGGACCGCCTGCAGCGCAAGCAGGACCGCGAATGCCCAGACCACCCCATAGTCGGCGTCCGCTTCCGCCCCCGTCATCAGACGCACCCCGATGCCAGCGAACACGATGAGGGCCGCTGCTAGCAGGAACCCCGTGATGCTGAGGGTCACGAAGGCATTTCTCCACTGACGAGCCAGGTCGCCCTCCCCCTCAGCCATCCTGGCGAATCCATGCCACAGCGACATTCCGCCACTCGAGACGGACGACCAGAGCGGCGCGTACAGTTGCGCTACCAACGAATACGCTGCCAAGGCGGCCAACGAGGACATGTGGGCCAGCAGTAAACGGTGACTCTCGAAAACGAGGGGAAGGCCGACACTGATGACGAACATTGGCCCCGCCACGGACCCGAACTTGAGCGCCGTCTGTTCCCTCCCTCGACAAACCGCTCGTGCGGCTTCGCCCGACGAGACGGCGACGCTACGGAGGCCAATCCGGAGACCCAACAGGGACGTCAGCCCCAGGGCGCTCGGCAGTGCCAACACGACGACTTCAGCGGGGGCCTCCAAGACGCCGGCCGCCGCTACGATCAACAGACCGGCTGGCGCTGTGCCCGCACTGATCAACGTGGCCACGTGCGTCCTTCCGACCCCGATCAGCAAACGCTGCCCTAGCGAGGACGGCAACGTGACGGCTAATACGACCAGCCACCCACCCAAGACTGCCGACCCGTCGATGACCGAGGAAGCGTCGCCCAAAATCGAGTCGGCGATGTCACTAAAGTACTGAAGAACCGCCAAGACTAGCAGGAGCGCGCTTACAGCAAGCATCCAGCGCAGCGCCTTCCCCACCCACTGCGCCATGTCCGGTCCGCGCGCCCCGCGAGCAGCGCGATCCATAACAGCTGCGCCTACTCCCAGGTCGATGAATGGCACCAAGAAGAGGAGTGTGCCAATCAGGCTAGCAACGCCGAAGACTGCCAGCCCATATTCGGAGACGAGGATGCGAGCTGACGCCAGCCCGCACGCCGCCGACACCGGGATGACAGCGAAGCGCAGGGCAAGATTCTTAAGGACTAGCCGTGCGGGGGACTCATTCATGATGGATGCCGTCGAGGTATGGGCGACGACGACGGCGTCCCCAATTCATCGTCTAAGACGTCCTGTGGCGAGCGACGGATATTCCGCTCCGCGCTCTCCGCTTGACCGATGCGCGGTGAGGACGGTGCGGCCATCAGGATCGCGGCCAGGGAAACGAGGAGCCATCGGCCGTTAGACGGCAACGGTGAGAACAGTATGTCCCAGAGCGACTGGAAGGCCAGGAAGTTCAGGAGCCATCTGAGTGACCGAGCTCCGTCTCCCCGCTGCACCAGCGTACGCACGCAAACCCAGACCATACCGACGACGTAGAGGAGGCCTCCCAGGCCGCTGAGCAGCCAGAGGTCGGACGCGATCGAGTGAAGCTCGAACGTCCCCCCAAGCACTTCCTCCTGGATGTAGTCCGTATCCGGCCTGACTCCGATGTCATAGAATCCCGACTCGGCAACGAAGGCGTCGTAGTTCGACGGCTGTACCCCCAAGCCGAAGCCGAATGGGTCGTCAAGGAATAGCGCCAGAGATGCGCCGTACTCAACGCGAGCGCCCAACGGACCGTCTTCCGCTTGCTCGAGCTGGCGGTCTTGCAGATCCTCGCCGAAGGTGCCTCTCTCGATGGCCGACGTGATGAGGCCCGCGCCGACATACATCGACGCGGCAAGCACACCCAAGCCAACGAGGAGACGAGAAGCCGTCAGTCGGGCTCTGGCAATCGGTGCTAGCCCAACAAGTGCTGCGAGGACGAGCACAATGGCGTTATTCCTGGATTCCGCGACGAGAGCGACCGCACTCAGGGCTAGGAGGACCGAGGCGTTGACGACAGCGCCGCGGCGGACAGCGAGGGCAGTGGCCAAGACGCAAAGGGGCCAAGCCAGTTGATACTTCCAAGCGTCTGCGAGGTCTAGGGATCCAGCGGTTAGCACAACAATTACGCTGGAGACCGCATATAGACTCAAGGCCTTGAGAATCCCCAGTCTGCTTATCGCCCATGTCATCCCGATCAAGTGCAGCGAAAGCGACGCGATGAGAAGAGTGTCCAGCAGGGCGGTGGGCGCGCTCAGAGCGCGTCCAGTGCCCGCAGCCGACAAAGCGGCTGTAAAGGTGCCGCTCGCGACGAGGAGCGGCCCCATCAGGAGCCACCGCGTACGCAGTTGACGACGGACGATCGGCAAAAGACCCGGCAGGGCGACGAGAACCAGCGCGTCGCCGACGGTCAGAGATTGAAGGGAAGGGAGCGGTATGGGCAATAGGACCGCGACCGCGGTAGCGAGTTGCCCACCCCCGCGTGTTGACTCGACTTGGGCGGTGTGAAATTCCGAATTCACGCGTCTTCCCCAGCGGCGAGATGCCGTTTCACGATAGCGGGGTTGCCCGCTACTAGCGCGCCGGTCGGCACATCGTGAATCACGACTGCTCCCGCAGCGATGACGGCCCGAGGTCCGACTGTCACCTCGCCAATGACGAGGGCACTGGCACCGAACACCACGCCGTCTCCGATGGTGGGCGCTGCACCGCCGTCTTCCTTGACGCCGATTGTGACGCCGTGGCGGAGCACAACGTTCGCGCCGAGCACCGCTTCATCGTTGATAACTAAGCCCTGACCATGGAAAAGTCTAACGCCGGGACCGATCCGGGTACGCCATGGTATCTCGATACCCAGGATCCATTCCACCAGGACTCTGTACAGAACGCCGAATGGACGCGCCCACCATCTAGGGGGCGCATCTCGGTCACCTCGCATCCACGAGGCGAACCGGAAGCACAGGAGGACAGCCAATGCCTTGGAGTTGCCGCGATTAGCCCGCCAGTCGGCGCGCAAGGATTGCCTAAGCGAAGCCATCTCAGTCAATCGCTCACCTCCTCGGATCTTGTCAGCGCTGGCTCTACGGTTGCGGTGGCGTACGCCCTCCCTCATCTCCAGGACTCAACGACCAACTACTCCGCTGACTTGACGATAGACTGATGTGATGCGGGAAACCCACACTTGGGGAGAAAACTCCCGAAAGTAGAGGGCCCGCGCGGCCGCTGACGTCGAGGCAAGAGTCTGACTGACATCGGTTAGGGCACGATCTAGGGAATCCCGCTGACCAAGAAGGAACGGGATGCCCGCGCCCCCGTCCGTGAGGTCGTGAAGCGCGGAACACTTCTCGGAGACGATCAGCGGAGTACCGGATGCCAGGGCTTCGATGCATATGGTCGGGATTCCCTCCCGCCAGAGACTCGGCAGGACGAGGCCCTCGACGGCCGAGACGAGGCTCGACACTTCTGACCGCCCGATGAGGCCGTGGTAGGTGAATGTGTCGGGTTCTTGCTCGGCGGCGGTCGCGACAGAGCCCCCCAACGGACCCGCGCCTGCGATGTGCAGTCTTCTGTCTCGGGGCCAGTCGGCGAGTAGCTCGAGAATGCCCTTGTCCGCCGTCAAGCGACCAACGTAGGCAAAGCCAGAACGGCGACCAGAGGTGGCATGCGCAAAATCCTCGCCAACAAAGTTCGGGATCCTGCGAGTGCGGCCGGGCGCCATCTTCTGGAGGAGTGCTTCGGCCTCCCGGTTCAGCGTCACGACGGCGGCCGCGTCATCAACCAAGCGCCTGTATGGGCCACCGAGCCTGGTCGCGAAGGCGAGCGGAAGAGTGGCGATCTTCGAGCCCCTATAACAGGCGAATCGGACTGCATGGACGGTGTTCCCATCGAGGCAGAGAGTGCAATCCGCTCCGTCCCGGAAGAGGGTTGCCGCCGAGCAGAATGTTCGATAGTTGTGCAGTGTCACAACTATCGGCGCGGACACCTGCCCGAGCCAGTGGACGGGCAGGTTCGGAAAGACGTTGTGCACATGCACCACATCTGGCTCGAAAGCCTCGACTTCCCTCAGTGGGCTACCGCCGTAACCCGATGCGGTCCTGACAGCAGATCGCGCGTTGTACAAAGGCTTCTGCGACTCAACGTCGGTGTGGCGAGCAAATAGTTCCACGTCGTGGCCTGCGGCTCGCAGGGCGGCCACTTGTGCTGGCACGACAGCATTTTCACCTGAGGGTTGGCGGGACGTGTAGAAGCTGTGTACGACGGCGATTCTCATGGACGTGGCGCCGCAGTGGACAGTAATCCCTTGCTCGCCGCCCAGAGGAAGCGGACATTTCCGATCAGATAGCGACGCCAAAGTCGGCGCGGTTCTCTGACTAGGCGATACAGCCATTCGAGTCCAAGGTTGCGGAAGGCCATAGGAGCCTCGCTTGCCATGCCGGAGAGGAAGTCGAAGGCGGCGCCCACCCCAAGGCAAGGCAGCTCGGTTCGACGCGACAGTTCAGCGCCGATGAAATCTTGCTTGGGGGTGCCCAAGGCAACCCAGATGAGTTGCGCTCCAGATCGCCGCATCAAGGCGGCTGCCTCGTCAAGGTGTGACTCGCTTAGCGGCCCGTAGGGAGGTGCGAGCATCCCCGCCACCCCTCCGTGCCCGACGAGTGGCTCTACCGCTGCGCGTAGTCGATCGAGTGTCTCGTCGTTCGTGCCGTAGAAGAAGTGCCTGACGCCTTGCGCCTGCCCCTCCTCCAGCACCTGCTGGAATAGCGATGGGCCACGGACTTGCCTGGGCCGCCGCTGTCCTGCGCTCCTGGAGGACCATCGCATGAACCAGACGACCGGCCGCCCGTCGGGGTAGACCACGGCCTTATGCAGGAGGTTCTTATAAGCGGTGTCCCGACTTGCGAGCGCAACACAATAGGCGTTCGAGAGACACACGTGTATCGGAGTTGGCGCGCGGGAGGCACGTGCGGCGGCATCCAGCACCCAGTCGACCGCCGCACCGAGAGTCGAATTGGCGAATGGGACATCTCCGACGCTGATCGTTTCAGGCTTCGACAGTGGATCGGTCATGTCCTTCTTCTCGATCTGTGATGGTCTAGCTAGACGTGGTGGGAACTGGCCGGTGGTTGCGGTCGCATGCGGATCGGTCGCCGATGGTCGGCGGAGAAGTCGGGACTCAACGGGGCTCACCTGGCGGTGGGCTCAAGGAGAGTCCGCAAAGTGTGCTGGATATTGGCTCCCCCGAGGGTTGACGCCTCTAGCGTCGAGGCGCTCCCGCCGAGCCAACGGCCCATCCGGTGTTGCGCGTCCCTCCGCCAGAGTCAGCCTCCACGTGGCCAGGCACCGTGCTTGGCGTGCTCCAGCGCATGGAGGGTCTCACATGTGAACTGCTGGGAGCGGGTGGGTCGAATGAAGATGATATGCGCGCATCTCGCGGTCGTCTGGTTGCAGTCCCATCCTGATTCCCAGCCGTGTCTTCAGGAGTGTGCAGGCGACGCGGAGGTCGCGCGCTCGATGACTGAGGTCCTCACCTGCCAGCTTGACACCCGCATCTCATGGGCGACCCTGTCCATGGCCATGAAGGCTCGCCACCACTTCCCAGGCGCTGGGGGCAAGGACACGTCGTTGGGCGTCTGCGTCGCTAGGTCTCAGCGTGGCTGTGGCGAGTCGCTAGGCCCTAGGCGTGGGCAACGAGTCGAGGACCACCACAACAGCGGCGATGTTGTCTCGGCCGCCGTTCGTTACAGCCTCCGTCACCATGTGCTGTGCGACGTCCGCGGGCGTCGGCCCATCGGCGATGAGCTGCTCAAGGCGTTGGTCCGACACCTCGTTCGAGAGCCCGTCGGAGCAAACGAGAAAGCGTTGGCCTACCTCCAAACGGAGCATCGTCACATCGGCATCTCCACCGCCGCCCACGCCCAGCGCCCGAGTGACGATGTTGCGCTGCGGATGCGTCGCGGCATTCTCGGGAGCCACATGACCGCTCTCGACCAGCACTTGGACCAGGGAGTGATCCACGGTCACTTGAACCCACGAGTTCGGCGTCCAGGCATAGACCCGCGAATCGCCGATGTGGAACACCGCCCAGCACAGTTCCTCGCCGTCCTGCACGAGTGCGATCCCCGCGACCGTGGTGCCGGCGCCCACCATGGATGGGTCCGCCTCCCCAAGCGCCCGGATGCTCTCGTCAGCCTCGCGGATCGCCTCCTGCAGCGCCTCGACCGTGAGCGCCGGCTTACCAATTGTCGCCGACAGGCAGTCGACCGCCTTCTGCGCCGCCTCCGCCCCCGCGGCATGCCCACCCATGCCGTCGGCCACGGCGAAAAGCGGCGGCACCGCGAGGAACCGGTCCTGGTTCTCCTCGCGCTGCCCGATGTGGGTGGCGGTCCCCCACGACAGCTGCACCTGCGGCATCGGTCTCCTGTCTCGACGCGGCCCCGCTGCACACGTCATCCCCGTGGGCCGGTGAGCCTATTGGCCGAGGAGGCCATACGCGGACCCGGCCGTCACCGACCGGGGATAGCCTCAGGTACCCGGGCTGTCCAAGTCCGCGGGATGAGGCCACCCACAGGCGGGGCTGAGGATTGATACCACTGCCGTGATGGCGCAGGTGGCTTGACCGGAACAGCAGCCGCGGCTCCCTGCGGGGCCTGTAGACAACGGCGGGAGCGCCTGGGAGGCCCGTGTGCAGGTGAGCAGCCATGGCCGACACCAGCAGCCCCGTAATCGCTCCCCACGGGCCAGCGCGACGGGGGAGGAGCGATCTGACGTCGCCAAGGCGGTGGCCGGGCATCGAAGCCATGTCCGACACACCGGGCGGAAAAGTCCAGGACCATGCGCGCGGTCAGCGGCGCTGTCCTCGCCTTCCGCCGCAGCGTTTCGCCTTGCACCGATCACCTGTCATCTTGCTCCGCATCGTCGGACTCGGGAACGGCTCGTCCGACCCGGCGCCTTCGCTCTGTTGGCGTACCGGACCTTGGTAGGAGCGGCTACTCGGTCCGGCAAAGGCACCTGTTAGCCGCTCGGAGACTGTGAGACAGCGCGCGATGACAATCCGTCAACACTCAGGCAACATGACGGCTCGTGGCACTCTCGGGGGCTCGACCCTTCCGCTATGACTGGCCGGACGCTGGCCGAGGCGTGTGCATGGTGCTCGTCGTGCTCATGCACACGTCAATCTGGGTCGATGCGCAGATCGGTGAGGGCCACCGCGGACTGTGGGCCGAGGTCACCGGATTCCTAGCGCCGCTTCGCATGCCGTTGTTCTTCGTCATCTCGGGGTTCTTCGCCGCTCGCGTCCTGTCGCGACCGCTGGCTAAGACGCGGCGCCGTACCGTGGGCATGGTCTATCTGTATGCGCTGTGGACTGCGCTTTTCCTGGCGCGGCTCTGGGTGCCCGGCATCGGTCCCGAGGACCCACCCAACGCGGGCGGTATCGCGCTCAGCATCCTTGCGCCCACAGCGTTCTGGTACCTCTACGCGCTGCCACTCTACTTTCTGACCGCTCGCATACTCGTGGCTGCGCTCGGCCACAGGAGCGCCTGGGCGCTGATCCCGCTCGCTGCGGTCAGCGTCGTCGCACCACTGCTCGACCCGGCGACCGCCCCCATACAGCAGGACCCGCTCCCGGTCCTGATGGTGCCCTCGGTGCTGGCCAATCTCGTCTGGTTCTACCTCGGAACTCAAGCGCCGGAGCTGTGGCTCCGGCTCATGAAGTCCGCGACTCCGAGCAAGCTCATAGCCGCTGCTGCCGGATACTCGACCGCGTACTGGCTGCTGACCACCCTCGATGTCGAGCCGGCGTTCCGGCTACCGCTGTCGGCTCTGGCCCTCTACGCAGCCGCCCAGGCCCTCAGTCTGTGGTCCATGGGCGGCTCCGTCGCGTCCCTCTTGCGGGCCATCGGCGCCCGCACGCTGCCCGTCTACATCCTGCACTTCTTCGTCATCTCGGCCCTCAGCGCGGCCGTCACCTCGTCGGGCGCACTCACTCACCTCCGAAGTCAAGCGGACCTCTGGACACTGCTGCTGCCCGCTGTGCTCGTCGGACCCATCATCGGCGGCACCATCCTCGCCGGGCGCCTCCTCAACGCCTCGCCGCTGCGCTGGCTGCTCACTCCGCCGACCCCCGTCGTCGGTCCGCAGGCGGCCGCTACGAATGCGAAGTAGGGGTCTCGAGCCCGCACACTTAGCGACCACCGCGCACTGGCCGCAGCAGTGACGCCATCCGCACCAGAGCAAGTCGAGGCTTCTCCGCACTGCCTCTGTGGCAGGAGGGCTACGGCCCCTTCTGTCTTCAGGCGCCCAGCGCCTGCTGGATCAGCGGCGCGATCCGGTTGGCGAGGTAGACGTCGGCCTCCGCGACGAGGTGCTCGCCGTCCGGGCCGATCAGCTGCGGAGCGTCGGCCAGCCAGCCCTCGGTCAGCGGGTCGATGAACAGCGCCTCACCGGACTCCGCGGCGGCGGCGATCACGTCCCGGTTGTTGCGGACGCCGGCCGGCGCCGGGGTCTCGGGCCACGCGGGACCGATGACGACGAGTTCGGCGTCCGGCGCCCGCTCGACGATCGCGCCGACCGACAGGCCGGCGGCGAAGTCCACGTCGTCGGCGATGCCGGCGGCGTCGAAACGGCTGCCGAACACGACGATGACCTCGACGTCGTCGAGGTCCGCCTCGGCGATCAGCTCGGGGAAGGTGACGTCGGTCGGGGCCTCGGTGGTCACGTAACCGGCGTCACCGGTGGTGGCCACGGTCATCTCGACGTCGGGCAGCCGCTCCTGGAGGACGGCCGGCCAGCCGATGGCCCCGGCCTCGAAGCCAGCCGTGTCGACGTCCCCGACGACCAGGATTTGGGCGACGTCCTCGTCAGTGGGCGTCGTCTCCGGGGCGGACGGCGACGCACTGCGAGCTGCGGTCGGCGAGCTCCTCGGCTCCGACGACCGCACCGAGCCGGCCGGGAGGTCCGACTCCGGCGGCTCGCGGTTCAGCGCGAACGGCAGCATCACGATGATCGCGACGAGGCTCGCCGCCATGACCGCCCAGGCCCACCAGGGCGGCTCGTTCCACCAGTGGTCCCCCCGTGCCATGGTCCCGAACCTACCGCCGCGCCCAGGACCGAACCGGCCGAGCCTTGGAGCGCGAAGGCCGCTAGCTCAGCGGATCCCAGTAGCGGCCGCGGAACTCCCAGCCGCCCGCGACCCACCGCTCGATCCAGTACTCGCCCGGGGCGCCCCGCTCGTCCATGTGCTGACGGCGCAGCGGCTCGCCGGCCCGCATGGCTTCTAGGTCGTCGTCGCCGGCCTCGAACTCGCCGACGACGGTCCGGCGCCCCGCGATGAGCCGGTACCTGGGCACGGAGCCCAGCGTGCGGTATCGGTCGGCCTCCTGCCACCACAGGCAGGCGCGGCCGCCCCTGCAGGGGCCGTGCACGATGCAGCCGTGCGCTCCTACCGGCACCTCGTGCTGTTCCGCTTCCGTGACTCGGCGGACGGCGATGCCCGTGCGCAGGCGTACGACCTGGTCAACGCCTCGGGGGAAGCTCCGGGGCTGCTCTCGTGGCGCCTCGGTTGGTCGCTCGACACCCGCAAGGGCCCGGTGCTGGTGCAGGAGGCGGTCTTCGCCGACCGCGCGGCCTTCGAGACGTGGCGCGACTCCGACGCCCACCGGCGAGCCGGCGCGCACCTGAGCCGAGTCGCCGACTGGCTCGTCGGCGACCTCGAGGACTGATCCGTCAGGAGCGGACCAGGCCGTCCGGGTCCAGCCCGACGACGGCGGCCGCCCCCGCGGCCACCAGCCACATCCCGAGCGACACGATCCGCCGGACCCGCCTCGTCCGCTGCTCCGCCTGCTGCTGCCCCATCGCCAGTCCCCCTCTGCCAACGCGGCAGACGCTAGCGAGACGGCGACGTCCCCAACAGCCGGTTGTGACCAGTGGGACGAATGGGGTTCATCGTCGCCGTCCCTCAACACGCGGACGCCCACGGACGCCGACCCGACGGCGCGAGGCGAGCCGCCCCTAGCACGGATCAGGCCCGTCGCCGCCCATTCGGTGGTACCCCGCAAAGGGGACACCGGGCCGTCGTCGCGACCCTTTCCGCAATGCACACGCATTCCTACAGTGAGCGACGACTTCCACCGGAACCACGACTCCGGTGAACGGATGCGAAGAGTCCAGACAAGGGCTCCGCGCAATTCTCGACGGTCGTTACACGGGGAGTTCCACGGTGCCCATCGCAATCCATGACGCGAGCGTGATCCAGTCCTTCGAGGACCTCGTCCCCCGGGCATCGTCGCTCGGTGAGCGCTACCTGCGCTCGGTGGCGCGGGGCGTGCAGGACTACGAACCGCCGGTCACGATGAGCATCGACACGATGTCCACAGGCGGCTTCCGCGCCCAGCCGGTCCAGTGCCTGGTCGTCGAGCCCACCCAGAACCGGCTCCGGCACTACAAGACAGCCCACTACGCCATCCCCTCGGGCGGCAGCCTCCGCGTGGGCTGGCATCTGGTCGGCGGCGAGCGGGCCGGCGGCCGGGTCATCGGCGGCATCAGCTTCGGGGGGCCGTCGGAGATGGACGCCGACGAGGTGCTGTCCATCGTGCAGCTCGTGCACAGCTACGCCGTGCTCCCGGCGATCCAGGAGTTGGCCGACTCCGTCCAGTACGGCAGCCAGCAGTCCGGCGGGTTCTTCGGCGTCTGACCCGCCGCCATCACGAGGGGAGAACACCAATGGAAAACGTTCTGGCCGTCATCGGCGGCATCTACGTGTGGAGTTCGCTGCTCATCGCCGCGCCGTTCTTCTGGTGGAAGAAGACCAATCGCTCCATGTCGCCCGTCGAGCGTCGACTCCGCGCGCTCGTCATGGGTTTCGGCTGGCCGTACTTCCTCATCCGGTTCTTCACCAACCGGTCGGCCGCCGAGCAGGCCGAGATCGACCGGCAGGCAGCCGCCCAGCGGATCATCAACGGGGCCGGGGACGTCCCCGAGCCGCGCGCGCCCAAGCCCGCCGCACCCGGGCCCCAGACTCCGTCGGCACGCCGCGGCGCCTCCGCGATCAGCAACCCGTTCGACACCAAGTGACGTCCTGAGCCCGTGAGCCTCCCGATCGAGCGCGCCCTCGACGTCGCCGGCCTCGAGTGGCCGGAGAGCCCGCCGGTGTGGGTGGGCGACGGCAGCTTCCTGGAGGCTCCTCAGCACTGCTGGGGCGGGGGGGGGGGCGCCCCCCCCCCCCCCCCCCCCCCCCCCCCCCCCCCCCCCCCCCCCCCCCCCCCCCCCCCCCCCCCCCCCCCCCCCGCCCCCCCCCCCCCCCCCCCCCCCCCCCCCCCCCCCCCCCCCCCCCCCCCCCCCCCCCCCCCCCCCCCCCCCCCCCCCCCCCCCCCCCCCCCCCCAGGGGGTTAGGCGGACCTTGGTTGCGAGCCCCCGGAAATAGGTCACACTCGTGTTGTGGAAAGCGAGGACCGGAGCACGCGGCACCGCGTGAGCGCCCTCCTGCTCGAGCACGGCCCGCAGACGGCCAGCGAGCTGGCGGCGCGGCTGGGGATCTCGCCGGCCGCCGTCCGCCGGCACCTGGACGCGCTCGTCGCCACCGGCCGCATCGAGGAGCGGCAGGCGCCGGGTGCCCGCCGCGGCCGGGGCCGGCCCGCGCGGCAGTACCACCTCAGCGACGTCGGCCGCTCGACGTTCCCGCACGCCTACGACGACCTGGCGCTCACCGCGCTGCGGCACATCGCCACGTCGCAGGGGCCCGAGGCCGTCCGTGCGGTCGCCGAGGCGCAGCTGTCCGGCCTCGAGCAGCGCTGCTCGGCCGCGGGCGCGCAGGCCACGGCCGGCCGGGCGGGCGCCCCGGTGGACCGCGCCCAGGCGCTGGCCAGCGCCCTGACCGCCGAGGGTTACGCTGCCGCGGCCTCGGCGATCGCCAGTGGCGGCCAGCTCTGCCAGCACCACTGCCCGGTGGCGCACGTCGCGGCGGAGTTCCCGCAGCTGTGCGAGGCCGAGACGGCGGTCATCGGCCGGCTCGTCGGCACGCACGTGCAGCGGCTGGCCACGATCGCGCACGGCGACGGTGTGTGCACGACCCACATCCCCGGACCGCTGCCCGGCGGCCGGGAACACAGTCGCGGGGGGAACAGAACGACCCCCGCAGGCCCTGTACCAGGTGACCGGCGAGCGCCGCGCGTGACCTCCGGCGCCCCGTCCACCAGCAGCTCCACCCTCACGTTCGACCGGGAGAGGACGCCCGCATGACCAGCACCCAGCAGCCGGTGACCAGCACGCCGCTGACGCAGGACGAGCAGATCGACCAGCTCGGCCGCTACCAGTACGGCTGGGCGGACGCCGACGTCGCGGGGGCCTCGGCCAAGCGCGGCCTCAACGAGGACGTCGTCCGCGACATCTCGCGCCGCAAGAACGAGCCCGAGTGGATGCTCGAGCGCCGCCTCAAGGCGCTCAAGCTCTTCGAGCGCAAGCCCATGCCCGACTGGGGCTCGGACCTGTCCGGCATCGACTTCCAGAACATCAAGTACTTCGTGCGCTCCACCGAGGCCCAGGCCGCCTCGTGGGAGGAGCTGCCCGAGGACATCAAGAACACCTACGACAAGCTGGGCATCCCGGAGGCCGAGAAGCAGCGGCTGATCGCCGGTGTCGCGGCCCAGTACGAGTCCGAGGTCGTCTACCACAAGATCCGCGAGGACCTCGAGGAGCAGGGCGTCCTGTTCCTCGACACCGACACCGCGCTGCGCGAGCACGAGGACCTGTTCAAGGAGTACTTCGGCTCGGTCATCCCGGCCGGCGACAACAAGTTCGCCGCGCTCAACACCGCGGTGTGGTCCGGCGGGTCGTTCATCTACGTGCCCAAGGGCGTCCACGTCGAGATCCCGCTGCAGGCCTACTTCCGGATCAACACGGAGAACATGGGCCAGTTCGAGCGGACGCTCATGGTCATCGACGAGGGCGCCTACGTGCACTACGTCGAGGGCTGCACCGCGCCGATCTACAAGAGCGACTCGCTGCACTCCGCGGTCGTCGAGATCATCGTCAAGAAGAACGCCCGCTGCCGGTACACGACCATCCAGAACTGGTCGAACAACGTCTACAACCTGGTCACCAAGCGGGCGGTCGCCCACGAGGGCGCGACCATGGAGTGGGTCGACGGCAACATCGGCTCCAAGGTGACGATGAAGTACCCGGCCGTCTGGATGACCGGTGAGCACGCCAAGGGCGAGGTGCTCTCCATCGCCTTCGCCGGCGAGGGCCAGCACCAGGACGCCGGCGCCAAGATGGTGCACGCCGCGCCGCACACCTCCTCGAACATCATCAGCAAGTCGGTGGCCCGCGGCGGTGGCCGCACCTCCTACCGCGGCCTGGTGCAGATCGACGAGGGCGCGCACGGCTCGCGGTCGACGGTGAAGTGCGACGCGCTGCTGGTCGACACCATCAGCCGCTCGGACACCTACCCCTACGTCGACGTCCGCGAGGACGACGTCGCCATGGGCCACGAGGCCACCGTCTCCCGGGTCAGCGAGGACCAGCTCTTCTACCTGATGAGCCGCGGCATGACCGAGGACGAGGCCATGGCGATGGTCGTGCGCGGCTTCGTCGAGCCGATCGCCCGCGAGCTGCCGATGGAGTACGCCCTCGAGCTCAACCGCCTCATCGAGCTGCAGATGGAAGGTGCCGTCGGCTGATGCCGGACAGCGTCGAGAACACCAGCACCACCCTCGCCGGCGAGCTGTTCGCCCCCGGCGTCGGCACCCAGGCCGGCCCGCCGTCCACCCCGGCGGCGGGCACCGGCTCCGCCGGCGAGGCGGCGCCGGGAGCGCACAGCCACGGCGGCCCCGCCCCGACCGGCTCCCCGGCCGAGCGGTTCACCTCGACCGACCCCGAGGCGTTCGGGGCCCCGACCGGCCGCGAGGAGGACTGGCGCTTCACCCCGATGCGCCGGATCCGCCCGCTGCTGGACGGCGCCCCCTCCGACGCGCACCTGCGGTGGGACACCGACCTGCCCGAGGGCGTCGAGCTGACCAGCGTCGACGCCGACGACCCGCTGCTCAAGGGCCTGCCCGAGCCGGCCGACCGGCTGGCCGCGCTCACCCGGCAGCGCAGCGGCGGCGCGGCCGTCGTCCGCATCGCCGCCGAGGCGCGGCCCGACCGGCCGGTCACCCTGGGGCTGGCCGGCACCGGCTCCGACGAGGTCGTGTGGGGTCAGCTCGTGGTCGAGGTCGGCGCCTTCGCCGAGGCCACGGTCGTGCTCGACCACTCCGGCCTGGCCCGCTACTCCGGCGGCGTCGCGGTCCTCGTCGGCGACGGCGCGAAGGTCACCCTCGTCTCCGTGCAGGAGTGGGCGCCGGGCAGCGTGCACGGCGGCCAGTACGACACCGTCGTCGGCCGCGACGCGAGCGTCACCCAGGTCGTGGTGACCCTCGGCGGCGACCTCGTGCGCCTGGTCAGCAACGTCTCCTACGCCGGGCCCGGCGGGTCGGCCGAGCTATACGGCGTCTACTTCGCCGACGAGACCCAGCACCAGGAGCACCGGCTGTGGGTCGACCACGCGGTGCCGCACTGCCGCAGCGACGTGCTCTACAAGGGCGCGCTGCAGGGCGAGCAGGCGCACACGGTGTGGGTCGGCGACGTCCGAATCCGCCCGGCCGCCGTCGGCACCGAGACCTACGAGCTCAACCGCAACCTGGTGCTCACCGACGGCGCCCGCGCCGACTCGGTGCCCAACCTGGAGATCGAGACCGGCGAGATCGTCGGCGCCGGCCACGCCAGTGCCACCGGCCGGTTCGACGACGAGCAGCTGTTCTACCTGTGCTCGCGCGGCATCGACGCCGAGACCGCCCGCCGCCTGGTGGTGCGCGGCTTCTTCGCCGACGTCGTCCAGCGCATCGGCGTCCCCGAGCTGCAGGACCGGCTCATGGCGTCGGTCGAGGCGCGCCTCGGCGCCCTCCCCGGCCTCGCCGAGCAGCCGGTGGAGGCCTGATGGCCTTCACCCGGCTGTGCTCGCTGGCCGACGTCAAGGAGCCCGGCGCGCTGCGCGTGGAGCTGCCGGGCGCCGACCGCGAGGCCGTCGCCGTCGTCCGCTTCGAAGGCGAGGTGTTCGCCATCGAGGACCTGTGCTCGCACGCGGAGGTCCCGCTGTCCGAGGGCGACGTCGAGGAGTTCAAGGGCGCCCCGACCATCGAGTGCTGGCTGCACGGGTCGTGCTTCGACCTGACCAGCGGCCGCCCCACCAACCTGCCGGCCACCGAGCCGGTCCCCGTCTACCCGGTCCGCGTGGAGGGCGACGACGTGCTCGTCGACCTCGACTCGCCGATCGGCAACTGAGGAGCAGAAGACAAGTGTCCGTGCTGGAGATCCGCGACCTGCACGTCAACGTGGGCGACGGCGACGACGCCAAGGAGATCCTCCGCGGCGTCGACCTCACCGTCCGCTCGGGCGAGACCCACGCGATCATGGGCCCCAACGGGTCGGGCAAGTCGACGCTGGCGTACTCGATCGCCGGCCACCCGAAGTACACCGTGACCGGCGGGTCGGTGACCCTCGACGGCGAGGACGTCCTCGCCATGAGCGTCGACGAGCGCGCCCGCGCCGGGCTGTTCCTGGCCATGCAGTACCCGGTCGAGGTGCCCGGCGTCTCGGTGTCGAACTTCCTGCGCACCGCGGCCACCGCGGTCAAGGGCGAGGCGCCGAAGCTGCGCACGTGGGTCAAGGACGTCAAGTCCGAGATGGCCGCGCTGGAGATGGACCCGGCGTTCGCCGAGCGCAACGTCAACGAGGGCTTCTCCGGCGGTGAGAAGAAGCGCCACGAGATCCTGCAGATGCGGCTGCTCAAGCCGAAGATCGCCGTCCTCGACGAGACCGACTCCGGCCTCGACGTCGACGCGCTGCGGATCGTCTCCGAGGGCGTCAACCGCACCCGCGAGGAGGGGGAGATCGGCGTCCTGCTGATCACCCACTACACGCGGATCCTGCGCTACATCAAGCCCGACTTCGTGCACGTCTTCGTGGCCGGCCGGTTCGTCGAGGAGGGCGGCCCCGAGCTCGCCGACAAGCTCGAGAACGAGGGCTACGCCGAGTACGTCAAGGCCACGGAGGCCACCCAGTCATGACCCAGACCGTCTCGCGTCCCGGTGCCGGGGCGCAGAAGGCCCCGTTGCCCCTGGACGTCGAGGCGATCCGGGCGGACTTCCCGATCCTGTCGCGCACCGTCCGTGACGGGAAGCGGCTGGTCTACCTCGACTCCGGCGCCACCTCGCAGAAGCCGCGCAGCGTCCTGGACGCCGAGCGCTGGTTCTACGAGAACGTCAACGCCGCCCCGCACCGCGGCGCGCACCAGCTCGCCGAGGAGGCGACCGGCGCGTACGAGGCCGCCCGGGAGACGATCGCCCGCTTCATCGGCGCGCGCACCGACGAGGTCGTCTTCACCCGCAACTCCACCGAGGCCATCAACCTCGTCGCCTACGCGCTGTCCAACGCGGCCACGGCCAAGGAGGACGCGTTCCGCCGGTACGCCGTCGGCCAGGGCGACGAGATCGTCGTGACCGAGATGGAGCACCACGCCAACCTGGTGCCCTGGCAGCAGCTGTGCGAGCGGACCGGCGCGACCCTGCGCTGGCTCGGCCTCACCGACGACGGCCGGCTGGACCTGTCCGACCTCGGCACGGTGGTCAACGAGCGCACCAGGCTGGTGGCGGTCACCCAGCAGTCGAACATCCTCGGCACGATCAACCCGCTCGAGCCGATCGTGGCCCGCGCCCGGGAGGTCGGTGCCCTGGTGCTGGTCGACGGCGCGCAGTCGGTGCCGCACCAGCCGGTCGACGTCACCGAGCTCGGCGCGGACTTCCTCGTCTTCTCCGGGCACAAGATGCTCGGACCGACGGGTGTCGGCGTGCTGTGGGGCCGCTACGAGGTGCTCGACGCGCTGCCGCCGTTCCTCACCGGCGGCTCGATGATCGAGGTCGTCCGCATGGAGGGCAGCACCTTCATGCCGCCGCCGCAGCGGTTCGAGGCCGGCGTCCCGATGACCGCGCAGGTGGTCGGCCTCGGCGCCGCCGTGGAGTACCTGCAGCGGCTGGGCATGGCGAACGTGCAGGCGCACGAGGAGGCGCTGACCGCCTACGCGCTCGAGCGGCTGGCGGAGATCCCCGGCGTCACCGTCGTCGGCCCGCCCGACACGGTCGCCCGCGGCGGGGCCATCTCCTTCACCGTCGAGGGCGTCCACCCGCACGACGTCGGCCAGGTCCTCGACGACCTGGGCATCGCCGTCCGCGTCGGGCACCACTGCGCCTGGCCGGTCGTGCGCCGCTACGGCGTCCCGGCGACCACCCGCGCCACCTTCTACGTGCACACCGGGTACGACGACGTCGACGCACTGGCCGAGGGCATCCGGAAGGCCCAGCAGTTCTTCGGCGTTGTCCCTCCGGAAGCCACCGAGGAGGCCTGAACGTGCAGCTCGAGTCGATGTACCAGGAGATCATCCTGGACCACTACCGGAACCCGCACGGCCGGGGCCTGCGCGAGCCGTTCGAGGCCGAGGTGCACCACGTCAACCCGACGTGCGGTGACGAGGTGACCCTCCGGGTGCACCTGGAGAAGGACGCATCGGGCGACGTCGTCCTGTCCGACGTCTCGTACGAGGGCATGGGCTGCTCGATCAGCCAGGCCTCGGTCTCGGCGATGTACGACCTCGTCATCGGCCGGTCCGTGCCGCAGGCGCTGGAGACCGGCGAGCACTTCATGACCCTGATGCAGAGCAAGGGCGACGCGTCGGTGGCCGAGAAGCTCGAGGACGAGCTGGAGGACGCCGTCGCCTTCGCCGGCGTCTCCAAGTACCCGGCGCGGATCAAGTGCGCGCTGATGAGCTGGATGGCCCTCAAGGACGCCAGCGCCCGAGCCCTGTCCGTCACCGACCCCGTGGGAGGGCCGCAGGCATGAGCGAGACCACCGAGACCCCGGCGACCGCCGGCGACGCGCCCGCCGAGCTGCCGGCGTACAAGTCGGCTCTGCTCGAGGACGTCGAGGAGGCCATGCGCGACGTCGTCGACCCCGAGCTGGGGGTCAACGTCGTCGACCTGGGCCTGGTCTACGGGATCGACGTCGACGAGAACAACGTCGCCGTCCTGGACATGACGCTGACCTCGGCGGCCTGCCCGCTGACCGACGTCATCGAGGACCAGGCGCGCACCGCGCTGACCGGCGGCCCCGGCCCCGGGCTGGTCGACGACATCCGGATCAACTGGGTGTGGATGCCCCCGTGGGGCCCGGACAAGATCACCGACGACGGCCGCGAGCAGCTCCGCGCGCTCGGCTTCCGCGTCTGAGGAAGGACCCCGCTGCTCCCCGCGCCACGCTCTGCGCGGCGCGGGGCCCGGTAGCGGGGCCGTTCCATCCGCTCCGGGGACTACTGCTTCATGGCGGCGAGCTGGATGAGGTTGCCGCAGGTGTCGTCGAGGACGGCGGTCACCACCGGGCCGAGGTCGGTCGCCTCCTGGGTGAACTCCACGCCGAGCGCCTTGAGCCGCTCGACCTCGGCGTACACGTCGTCCACGGCGAACTGGGTGAACGGGATGCCGTCGGCCACCAGCGCGTCCTTGAGCGGGCGCGCCGCCGGGTGCCCGTCGGGCTCCAGCAGGAGCTCCACGCCGTCCGGGTCGGCGGGGGAGACCACCGTCAGCCAGCGGGCCTCGCCGGCCGGCACGTCGGTCTTCTTCACGAAGCCCAGCTTCTCGGTGTAGAAGGCCAGCGCCTTGGCCTGGTCGTCCACCCACACGCTGGTGATGTTGATCCGGATCACAGGTCTGGTGCCTCTCGGTCGACGGGCCACCGGTCGACGATCGAGCGCAGCGGGCCCGTGTCGAGGTGGTGGTACTTGTACCGGCCCTGCCGCCGCGTGCGGACGAGGCCGGCCTCTTCCAGGACGGCGAGGTGCTGCGAGATCGCCTGCCGCGACGACGTCAGCCCGTGCTTCATGGCGAGCCGGCCGCAGATCTCGAAGAGCGTCTGCCCGTCCCGGTCGGTCAGCTCGTCGAGGATCGTGCGGCGCGTCGCGTCACCGAGAGCACGGAACACGTCGGCGTCGGCGTCCACGTGACAGGTATACGCAAGCAGCTACTTGCCCGTCAAGGGCGGGGAGAGGCTCAGCGCATCTCGGCGACGCGCTCGGCGAAGCCGCCGACCGGCCGGAGCTCGCGCCGGGCGCCCACGGCGAGCAGCGCCACCCCGGCCACGAGCGCACCGGCCAGCGGCAGGGGGAGCGCCACGACCGCGAGCCCGACCGCCAGGGCCACCGCGGTGCCCGCACCTGCCACCAGCGGCGTCCGGATGTTCGCGGCGGCGCCGCCGACCATGGCGACCGCGGCCGCGGCG
This sequence comes from Blastococcus sp. SYSU D00813, assembly GCF_054050735.1. Classification (NCBI taxonomy): domain Bacteria; kingdom Bacillati; phylum Actinomycetota; class Actinomycetes; order Geodermatophilales; family Geodermatophilaceae; genus Blastococcus; species Blastococcus sp. SYSU D00813. Next base: position 29,366 of record NZ_JBJGZX010000002.1, on the reverse strand, counting down.
AGCACGAGCAGCGGCCGCTCGGCGCCCGGCGCGACGACGGCGAGCACCGTCGACGGGACGGCGGCCACGAGCAGGCCCGGGCCCCACGCGCGCTCCGACGGCCGGCGGCCCAGCTCGGGACCGGCCGCCAGCAGCAGCCCCGCGGCCGCCGGCAGGGTGTAGACCTCCAGCGCCGACGCCCCGCCCAGCGCTGCCACCGTCCAGGCCGCGGCCACGACCTCGGCGGCGCCCGCCGCGCGGGCGGGCGCGGACGCCTCCCCGGCGCGGCGGCCCACGTACACCGCCCAGAGCCAGGTCAGCGCGCCCTGGGCTGCCAGGTGCGCCGCGACCTGCCCGGGCGACCCGGCGGCCGCGACCAGCAGCACCGCGGCCGCGGCGGTGCCCGCGGCGACCGCCAGCGTGTGCCGCCGGGTGTCGGCGGCCAGACCGGTGGCACCGAGCAGCGCGGCCGCGTAGAGCAGGGTCAGCACCGCCGCTGCCTCGACCGGACCGAGCAGCCCGGCCGGCACCGCAAGCAGCGCGGCCGCGGCCAGACAGCCCACCGCCACGGGGACGGCGGCCGGCCGGTCCTCGCGGCGCCGGCGGGCGACCGCGGCCGAGGGCGCCGCGGTGAGCAGGAGCAGCAGGGCCAGCTCCCGCCACGCCGCCGCGCCGACCAGCTGGGTCAGCGCGCAGGCGACCAGCGTCGTCCCCGCCGCCAGGGCGCACGGCAGCAGCAGCCCCCGCCGCCAGCCGTCCAGCGCCCCGGCGGCGACCGCCGCCAGCAGGACGCCGGCGTACCCGGCGACGACCGCGCTGCCCGGTCCGCCGGACAGGACGCCTGCGACCGCCGCGCCGGAGACGGCTCCGGCGAGCACGGGGACGGCGCGCGGCGGGCCCAGCAGCGGCGACACGGCCCGGTCGAGCCGGACGACGAGCAGTCCGGCCGCGGCGGCGACCGTCAGCGCGGCGGACGCCGCCGCATCGGGGACCGGGGCCGCCCACGCGGTGCCGACGCCGCCCGCCACCCCGAGCACCCACCACGGCACGGTGGTGACCAGGACGACCCGGGCGATCGCGGGCCGGGCGCCCAGCACCACCACCAGGCCGGCCAGCGAAACGGCGAGCAGGGCGCCGGTGCGCGGCACGCCCTCGGGGACGCCCGGGAGGAGCCGCAGGGCCGCCAGCTGCCCCGCGGCCCAGGCGCCCAGCGGCCAGCTCAGCGGCGCCGGCTGGAGCCGGGCGACCCCGGCGAGGGTCAGGGCCAGCAGCGCCGGGCCCACCGGACTGCCGCCTCCCGGTGAGCCGTCCTGCGCGGTGCCGGCGACGGCGAGCACCACCGCGGTCGCGGCCAGCGTCTCCCGCGTGCCCCGCAGCCCGGCCCGTGACGCCCACGCGGAGACCGCCCCGGCGGCGAGGGCGGCGAGCGTGAGGGCGGCTCCCGACCCGGCGCCGTCCTCCCCGGGGGTGGCGAGCGTCCCGACGAGCAGCAGCACCGCGCCGACCGCGAGCAGCACCTGCGGCGGCCGGACGCGGGAGGGGAGGTCCGCCACGTCGTCCACGCTAGGACCGGCGGCCTCGTCCGGCAGGCCGGGACGTCAGCGCATCTGCGCCACCCAGGCGACCGCCTCGCGCGCCTGCTGCCGGCGCCGCTCGTAGGTGGCGCCGACGACCAGCAGCACCACCCCGACGGCGCCCAGCGTGATCCAGCGGGGCAGCAGCGGCGCGTACGGGGCCAGCCGGCCGAGCACCACCCACGCCAGGCTGCCGGCCCCGAGCACGAAGGTCGCCTGCCGGTGCGCGAACGCCCCGCCCGACGCGGCGAGGGCCGCCGCCACGACGACGAGCAGCCACCGCAGCGGCGAGGGCTCGGCCACCGCCGCCAGCGCAGAGGGGACCAGCGCGACCGCCACCGCCGGCGCCTCCGCGGACCACGACCCGGCCCCCGACCGCAGCGCCGGGACGGCCAGCACGGCGAGCCCGGCGGCGGCCGGCAGCGTGTACGCCTCGACCACCTCGACCCCCGCGCCGGCCACCGCGGACCAGCACGCGGCGACCAGCGCGGCGACCGCCGCGGCCTGCACCACCCGGGACCGGGCGACGAGGCCGTAGCCCCCGGCCGCGGCCCCGACCACCGCCAGCTGCACCGCCACCTGGCCGAGCGCGCCGGTGGACGCGGCCGTCCCGACGGCCAGGACGCCGACCACCGCGCCGGCCGCGGCCGCGACCTGCTCCTCCGGCCGGCCGGCCCGCAGCGAGGCCACGGCGAACGCGACCGCCGCGGTGAGCGCCAGCAGCAGCCCGGCGGCCGGCCGGTCGAGCGGACCGTCGACGGCGGCCAGCAGGACGGCGACCGCCGGCGCGGCCAGCGCGGCCCCGACCGCGGGCGGCCGCAGCGCCGGGAGCCGCACCGCGGTCAGCACGGCCGGCGCCGCGGCGGCCAGCGCCAGCGGCGCGAGCGCGGCGGACCGGTCGGCCGCCAGCAGCGCCCCGGCGCCGGTCAGCGCGAGCACCGCACCCCCGGCGGCCGTGCCGGCCAGCGCGACGCGGTGCCGGGCCACGAGCACGGCCACCGCGAGCAGGACCAGCCCCAGCCCGGTGGCGAGCACCAGCCCGCCGGGGCCGAGCGCGTCGGAGGAGCCGGTGGCCGCCGCCGCGGTGACCCCGGCGCCGACGCCCAGCAGCGGGACGGCGCCCGGCAACTCGGCGGCCGGCCGGGGCGAGCGGGGCAGCAGGGACGCGACGACGGTCGCCAGGAGCAGCAGTCCGGTCGCCGTCCACGCCGGCACGGCGGCGCGTTCCCAGGCGACGGCCAGGCCCAGCAGCGCCGCGCCGGCCGCCGCCAGGCCGGCCAGGAGCCGCGCGACCGGGCGCAGCAGCGGCCGCACCGCCGTCAGGGCGAGGACGTCGGCGAGCGCCAGCCCGAGGAGCGCGGCCACCCCTGCCGGACCCTCGACGGAGTCCCCGGGCAGGAGCAGCAGCGGCACGGGTTGCGCGGTGAGCAGCGCGACCAGCGGCCAGGCCGCGGTGCTGCGGGTCAGCCGCCCCAGGGCCAGGGCGACCAGCGCCACGGCGGCGCAGGACCACGCGGTCCACAGCCGCAGGGGGACGTCGTCGACCCCGCCCAGGCCGAGCGCGTACGCGGCGCCGAGGTCGACGGCCAGCAACGCCGCCCCGGCCCCGGCCAGCGCCTCCTCGGTGGCCCGCAGGCCGCGGCGCGCCGTCACGGCCGAGGCGCCGCACAGCCCCGCCGTCACGGCGAGCAGCACCCCGGCCTGCCCGGCCACCCCCAGCCGGTTCCACGCGACGGCGACGAACGCCAGCGCCCCGGCGACGAGCGCCAGGGCGCCCAGGCCCAGCAGCACCTGCTGCGGGCTCAGCCGCCGGGCCGGCGGGGGCGGCCCGGCGACGCCGGCCTGCTCCCAGGCGGGCGCGGCGAGCCAGGCCGGCGCGCCGGCAGGCGCCCCGGGAGCGGCAGGCGGGGGAGCAGCGGGCACGGGGGCCGCCGGCGGCGGTGCGTACGCCCGCGGGGGCGGTGTCCGGGCCGGCGCCGGCGGCGCCGTGGGCGCCGGCCCGGGCGCGGCGGTGCGCAGCGTGGCCAGCAGCCGGTCGCGGTCGCGGGTCAGCTCGTCGATCGTGGCGCCGATCCGGGCGACGACCAGGGCGGCCTCGCCGACGGCGGGCAGCCCGCAGGTCGGGCAGGGCGCCGGTCCGCCACCGGAGGCCGGCCGGCCGCAGACCGGGCAGGGCAGGCCCGGGGGACGCGTCATGCCCCGCATCGTGGCGGGCTCCGGTACCGGATGGGTCACGATCACCCGGACTGTGGACACGGGGTGCAGTCGATGTCACCGGCACGGCGGTCGAACCGACCCGCCGGGAGCGCCTACCCTGGGATCAGTGATCACGACGACCGGCCTGGAGCTGCGCGCCGGTTCCCGCATCCTCATCAGCGGCGCGGACCTGCGGGTGCAGCCCGGCGACCGCATCGGCCTGGTCGGCCGCAACGGGGCGGGCAAGACCACGACGCTGACCACCCTGGCCGGTGAGCGCGTGCCGCACGCCGGCAAGGTCGAGGTGACCGGCGAGCTCGGCTACCTGCCGCAGGACCCGCGCAGCGGCGACCTCGACATCACCGCCAGCGACCGCGTGCTGTCCGGCCGCGGCCTCGACGTCCTCAAGGCGCAGCTCACCAAGGCCCAGGTCGCCATGGCCGAGCCCGCCGACGACGCCGAGCGCGACCGGGCCGTGCGCACCTACGGGCGGCTGGAGGACCAGTTCGCCGCGATGGGCGGGTACGCCGCCGAGAGCGACGCGGCCCGGATCTGCACCAACCTCGGCCTGCCCGACCGGGTGCTGGCCCAGCCGCTGCGCACCCTCTCCGGCGGTCAGCGCCGTCGCGTCGAGCTGGCCCGGATCCTCTTCTCCGACGCCGACACGCTGCTGCTCGATGAGCCGACCAACCACCTGGACGCCGACTCGATCGTCTGGCTCAAGGGGTTCCTGGCGAGCCACAAGAGCGGGCTGGTGGTCATCAGCCACGACGTCGAGCTGCTCGAGGCCGTCGTCAACAAGGTGTGGCACCTGGACGCCAACCGGGCCACCGTCGACGTCTACAACCTCGGCTGGAAGCGGTACCTGGACGCCCGGGAGACCGACGAGCGGCGGCGCCGCGCCGAGCGCGCCAACGCCGAGAAGAAGATCGACGCGCTGACCGCGCAGGCGGACAAGATGCGCGCCAAGGCCACCAAGGCCAAGGCCGCGCAGAGCATGGACAAGCGCGCCCAGCGGCTGGCCGCCGGCCTCGCCGAGGTGCGGGTCGCCGACCGGGTGGCCAAGCTGCGCTTCCCGACGCCGGCGCCCTGCGGCCGCACGCCGTTGACCGCCGAGCACTTGAGCAAGAGCTACGGGTCGCTGGAGATCTTCACCGGGGTCGACCTGGCCATCGACAAGGGCACGCGCGTCGTCGTCCTCGGCTTCAACGGCGCCGGGAAGACGACGCTGCTGCGGCTGCTGGCCGGCGCCGAGGTGCCCGACACCGGCGAGGTCAAGGCCGGCCACGGCCTGCGCATCGGCTACTACGCGCAGGAGCACGAGACGATCGACATGGACCGCACGCTGCTCGAGGTGATGCGGGCGGCGGCCCCGGACTCCACCGACACCGAGCTGCGGCGGATCCTCGGCGCGTTCCTGTTCTCCGGCGAGGCGGTCGACCAGCGCGCCGGCACGCTGTCGGGCGGCGAGCGGACCCGGCTGGCGATGGCCACCCTCGTCGTCTCCGGCGCGAACGTGCTGCTGCTCGACGAGCCGACCAACAACCTCGACCCGGCCAGCCGCGAGCAGGTGCTCGACGCGCTGCGCACCTACACCGGCGCCATCGTGCTGGTCACCCACGACGAGGGTGCCGTGCGGGCACTCGACCCCGACAAGGTGATCATCCTGCCCGACGGCACGGAGGACGCCTGGAGCGAGGACCTCGCCGACCTGGTCTCCCTGGCCTGAGCGGAGTGCGGCAGCGCAGGTCCCCTGCGCTCCGGCACTCCGCTACTGCTCGGACCAGGCGCCGAGCTCGGTGCCGTCGGGGTCGGTGAAGTGGAACCGGCGGCCGCCCGGGAACCCGTACGGCCCGGCGACGACCTCGCCGCCCGCCCGCCGCACGGCCTCGACCGTCGCGTCGAGGTCGGCGGAGAACAGCAGGACCAGCGGCCCGCCGCCGGTGCGGACGACGTCGTCGCGGCGCAGCCCGCCGGCCTCCGCACCCCCGGCGCGGCCGTCGCGGAAGCCGGCGTAGTCGGGCCCGTAGGAGGTGAACTCCCAGCCGAACGCCTCGGCGTAGAAGCGCTGGGCCCGGTCGAGGTCGGTCACGGTGAGCTCGACGTAGTCGATGGTGTGGTGGCGCCGGGGCGCGGGGTCGGTCATGCCGGGATGGTGGCGTGCCGGTACGACGGATCCCGCCGTCCGGCTCACCGCGCGCGCCGGCAGCGGCTGGGTGATCATGTGTCGCGGGATGCCGTGGTCAGCGGGACGGCGGCGCCAAGGGGACGAGCAGCCGTCCCGGACGGGGCACGTGGCGCACCGGGCACGGGGGAGCTGCTGACGGAGGGGAGTCATGGCCGACTCGAGCACGGCGGACCTCGGCAAGGGCAAGCGCATCACGGGCGGTGACCGCACCTCGCTCGCCGACGAGCTGCGCAAGCGCTACGACGAGGGGGAGAGCATCCGGTCTCTGGCCACCTCGACCAACCGCTCCTACGGCTTCGTCCACCGGCTCCTGTCGGAGTCCGGTGCGAGCCTGCGCAGCCGTGGGGGAGCGAACCGCAACAGCAAGAAGGAGGCGTGACCTCCGGGGTCGCCGACGGGTGGGTGCGGACGGCGCGCGAGGGCGCCGTCCTCACCGTGACCCTGGACCGTCCCGAGCAGCTCAACGCCCAGACCCCGGCCACCTGGGAGGCGCTGGCCGCCGTCGGCGCGTCCCTGGACGACGACGTGCGCGTGGTCGTCCTGCGCGGCGAGGGTCGCTCCTTCTCCGCCGGGCTGGACCGCAGCCTGTTCAGCGCCGACCCCTCGACCTCCGGCGGCCTGGGGGAGCTGGGGCGGATGCCGGCCGAGCTCGCGCAGGAGCGGATCCGCGGCTACCAGGCCGGCTTCCGCTGGCTGCGCTCCCCGGGGATCGTCTCGGTGGCCGCGGTGCAGGGGCACGCCATCGGCGCCGGCGCCCAGCTGGCGCTCGCCTGCGACCTGCGGGTGCTCACCGACGACGCGAGCCTGCGGCTGGCCGAGGTCACCCTGGGCCTGGTCCCCGACCTCACCGGCACGAGCACGCTCACCGAGCTGGTCGGCTACTCCCGCGCGCTGGAGATCTGCGTGACGGGCCGCCCGGTGCCGGCCGCGGAGGCGCTGTCGCTGGGGCTGGCCAACGCGGTGGTGCCCCGCGAGGAGCTCGACGCGGCGGTGGCGCAGCTGGTGACGGCCCTGGTCGCGCCGCCGGCCGGCGCCGTGCGCGAGACCGCGGCCCTGGTGCGCTCCGCCGTGCGCAACGACCCGGCGGCGCAGGACGCGGCCGAGCGGGCCGCCCAGGTGCGGCGGCTGACGGAGCTGGCCGCGGCGCTGGGCCGGTAGGCGACGGGCCGGTCGTCCGCCGAGGGCTGACCTCCCGGGTGGAATCCCCGGTCCCCGGGCGCCGTTGCCCGGTACCGAGACAGAAGGAGGTCCAGCGGTGAACAACATGACCTCCATGGCGGCGATGCGCTCGTTCAGGCGCGATCCGTCGGTCACCTCGCGCGAGCTGCCCAAGGGCACGGTGCGCCGCGTCCTGGGCATCGCCCGGCCCTACCGCCGCGAGCTGTCCTGGTTCCTGGCGCTGGTCGTCGGGTCGTCGCTGATCGGCGTGGTCACCCCGCTGCTGGCGGGGCGGATCATCAACCGGATCGCCTCGCTCGAGGGGACGGCGGGCGACGTCGTCCGCATCGCGCTGCTCATCGCCGGCCTGGCGGTGGTCGACGCGGCCATCTCGCTGGCGACCCGCTGGTACTCGGCGAGGATCGGCGAGGGCGTCATCTACGACCTGCGGTCGCGGGTCTTCGAGCACGTGCAGCGGATGCCCGTCGCCTTCTTCACCCGCACGCAGACCGGCGCGCTGGTGAGCCGCCTGAACAACGACGTCATCGGCGCCCAGCAGGCCTTCACCTCGACGCTGTCGGGCGTCGTCTCCAACGTGATCGGGCTGGTGCTGACCGCCGGCGTGATGCTCACGCTCTCCTGGCAGATCACCCTGCTGTCGCTGGTGATGGTGCCGCTGTTCGTGCTGCCCGCCCGCCGCATCGGCGCGCGGCTGCAGGAGATCACGCGGGAGTCGTACGCGCTCAACGCGTCGATGAACGCCACGATGACCGAGCGGTTCAACGTGGCCGGCGCGCTGCTGGTCAAGCTGTTCGGCCGCCCCGCGGTCGAGGCCGAGGGCTTCCGCGGCCGCGCCGCCCGCGTGCGCGACATCGGCGTCCTGTCGGCCATGTACGGCCGCACCTTCTTCACCGCGCTCACCCTGGTGGCCGCGCTCGCGACCGCGCTGGTCTACGGCCTCGGCGGCGCGCTCGCCTTCGACGGCTCGCTGAGCCCCGGCGACGTGGTGGCCCTGGCCCTGCTGCTCTCCCGGCTGTACGGCCCGCTGACGGCGCTGTCGAACGTCCGCGTCGACGTCATGAGCGCGATGGTCAGCTTCGACCGGGTCTTCGAGGTGCTCGACCTCCCGCCGATGATCCGCGAGGCCCCGGACGCCGTCCCGGTGCCGGAGACCGACCGGTCGGTCGAGTTCGACCACGTCTCCTTCAGCTACCCGGCCGCCTCCGACGTCTCGCTGCCGTCACTGGAGGAGGTGTCGCTGCCCGAGCACGGCGGGCCGACGGCGGTGCTGCACGACGTCTCCTTCCGCGTCGAGCCCGGGCAGCTCGTCGCCCTGGTCGGCCACTCCGGCGCCGGCAAGTCGACGATCGCCAACCTGGTGCCGCGGCTGTACGACGTCACCGACGGCGTGGTGCGGGTGGGCGGCGTCGACGTCCGGCAGGCGACGCTGGACTCGCTGCGCGACACCATCGGCGTGGTCAGCCAGGACGCCCACCTGTTCCACGACACGATCCGCGCCAACCTGCTCTACGCCCGCCCCGACGCCACCGACGAGCAGCTGTGGAACGCGCTGACCGGCGCCCGCATCGCCGCGCTGGTGGGCTCGCTGCCCGACGGGCTCGACACGGTGGTCGGCGACCGCGGCTACCGGCTCTCCGGCGGGGAGAAGCAACGGCTGGCCATCGCGCGGGTGCTGCTCAAGGCGCCCGGCATCGTCATCCTGGACGAGGCCACCGCCCACCTCGACAGCGAGTCGGAGGTGGCGGTGCAGCACGCGCTGGACACCGCGCTCGCCGGGCGGACGTCGCTGGTCATCGCGCACCGGCTGTCGACGATCCGCAGCGCCGACCAGATCCTCGTGGTCGACGACGGTCGCATCGTGGAGTCGGGCACTCACGAGGAGTTGCTGGCGCTCGGCGGCCGCTACGCGGAGCTGTACCGGACCCAGTTCGCCGACGGCGAGCGTCGAACGGTCGGCGCGGCGTGACCACTACCGTTCCTCCTGTCCCACAGGCACCACGGGGGAATCCGGTGGCCGAGCTCGCGAGGCCACGCAAGGGCGCAGCACGGCCGGTCACCTGACCGACGAGCGCCAGCGAGGAGTGAAGGTGACTGCAGCACATCCGTCAGACGCGCAGATCCGCGCCCTCTACGCCGCGTTCCTCGACGGCTGGAACCGGCGCAGCGGCGCGGCCGTCGCGTCCACGTTCGCCGACGACGGGGACATCGTCGGCTACGACGGCACCCACACCAGCGGGCGCCTGTCCATCGCCTCGGAGTTGCGCCGGGTCTTCGGCAGCCACCCGACGGCGACCTACGTCGGCCTCGTCCGGTCGGTGCGCCCGATCGCCCCCGGGGTGGCGGTCCTGCTCGCCCACGCGGGGGTGATCCCGCCCGGCGAGGAGGACCTCGAGCCCTCGCTGCACTGCCAGCAGACGCTCGTCGCCGTCGACGAGGGCGGGGGCCGCTGGAAGACCTCGCTGTTCCAGGTCACCCCGGTCGCCTTCGCCGGGCGGCCCGAGGCCCGCGACGCCCTGACCGCGGAGCTGCGCGGGCTGCTCGCCGTCCGGTGAGCCGCGACGCGGTCCTCGTGACCGCGGCGGAGCTGCTCGCCCGGCCCGCCGGGGCGGTGCTGCTCGACGTCCGCTGGGCGCTCGGCGACGACCGCGGGCGCGAGCACCACCTCGAGGGGCACCTCCCGGGCGCGGTCTTCGTCGACCTCGACACCGAGCTCGCCGACCCGCCCTCGCCCGAGGGCGGCCGGCACCCGCTGCCGTCGCTACAGCGACTGCAGTCGGCCGCCCGGCGGTGGGGCATCCGCGCAGGTGACCGTGTCGTCGCGTACGACGACAGCGGGGGGCTCGCCGCCGCGCGCGCCTGGTGGCTGCTGCGCTGGGGCGGGCTGGCCGACGTGCGGCTGCTGGACGGCGGCCTGGCCGCGTGGCGCGCGACCGGCGGGCCGGTGGAGACCGGCGACGTCGTCCCGCCGCCCGGGGACGTCGTGCTGACCGGCGGCGGCATGCCGACGTTCACCGCCGACGAGGCCGCCGCCCTCCCGGCGCGCGGTGGCGTCCTGCTCGACGCCCGCGCCGCCGAGCGCTACCGCGGCGAGGTCGAGCCGGTCGACCCGCGCGCCGGTCACGTGCCCGGCGCCCGCAGCGCGCCGACGGCGGCCAACCTGGCACCCGACGGCACGTTCCGTACAGCCGCTGCACTCACCGGGCGCTTCTCGGCGCTGGGGGCGGTCCCCGGCGCCGAGGTCGGCGTCTACTGCGGCTCGGGGGTGACCGCCGCGCACGAGGTGGCCGCCCTGGCCGTCGCCGGCGTCGAGGCGGCGCTGTGGCCGGGCTCGTGGTCGCAGTGGTCGGCCGACCCGGCGCGGCCGGTCGCCGTCGGCCCCGACGGGAGCTGACGGTCAGGCCGGCCGGAGGAGCTTGGGGACGCCCTGGGGCGGCGCCGAGAACGGTGACGGGCCGTCCCGCCCGACCTCGAACTGCCCCATCATGTCGTGGTCCTCGTGCGTGTTGTTGTGGCAGTGGATCATGTACCGGCCGAGGCGGGGTCCGAACCGGGTGACGATGCGGATGGTCTCGTTCTCGGCCAGGTAGACGACGTCCTTGGGGCCGGCGGCCTCGTACGGCGCCGGCGGCCGGCCGTTGCGGGACAGCACCTTGAAGTCCACCAGGTGCAGGTGCACCGGGTGGAACCAGCCACCCGCGTGGTTCTCCAGCTCCCACACCTCGACGTCGCCGAGGTCGGGGTCGGCGACGACCCGCCGGAACTCCGACCTCTCGACGTCCGCCCACGTCTCGTCGTTGATCGTCCACTCGCTGCCGCCGCGCTGGAAGCGCAGCTTCCGGGTGCGGTCGGCATGGCCGGCGTGCAGGTCCATCAGCGGGTGCGGCTCGATCGGCAGCGGGCGCGGCACCGGGCCGTTGTTCGTCGGGTCCGGGTCCGCGTCCAGGACGTCGAAGGCCACGACGCGGTCGGTGTGGTCGTAGTCGATCGCGTTCTCGACGCCCAGGTTGCGCAGCTCCACCCGGCGTCCCCGGAAGGGCGCGAAGTCGACGACGACGTCGTACCGCTCGCCCATGGCCATCCGGAGGTCGGCGGTGTCCACCGGGTCGTGCACCAGTCCCGCGTCCGTCCCGACGACGGTGAGCGGCGCGGCCGGCTCCAGCCGGAACCGGTAGCCGCGGGCGACGGAGGCGTTGAGGAACCGGAGGCGGTACTTCCGCGGCTGCACCGGGAAGGCGGGGAAGGGCACGCCGTTGACCAGCAGGACGTCACCCATCAGGCCCGAGTCGCTGTGGTCGTCGTAGAGCAGCTGCCCCCGGCTGGTGAAGGCGACGTCGGTGACCACCAGCGGGAGGTCGAAGTCGCCCTGCGGCAGCCCGATGAGGTCCTCGGCCGCGTCGAGCACGTGGTACTGACCGGCCAGACCCATGGCGACGTTCTCCGCGGTGTGGTGCGCCGCGTGGTCGTGGTACCAGAGCGTCCGCGCCGCCTGGCTGTTGTCGTACAGGTAGTTCTTGAACTGCCCGGGCCGGGAGGTGTCACTGGCGTAGCCGTCGTACTGCGGCGCCGACGGGGCGCCGTGCAGGTGGACCGAGGTCGTCGGCTCGTACCCGAACACCGGGTGCCGGACCGGGAGGTTGTTCGCGAAGCGCACCCGCACCTTGCGGTGCCGCTGGACCCGGAAGGTGGGGCCGGGGAACGAACCCTCGTAGCCCCACATCGTCGTGGCGTAGCCGGGCACCAGCTGGGCGGTGAACTGCCGCATCTGGACGTGGTAGACGTCGCGCTCGTCCTCGGGCCGGTCGGCCGGGTCGATCCCGACGGGGGTGAGCACCGGCGGCCGGACGACGGCGGGGTGCCGGGTGTAGGGGCGCGGGATCCGGCTCTCCGGCAGCTCGGAGGCGCGGGCGGCGTCCAGGGAGACGGTGAGGGGGAGGGCGAGCGCGGCGGCGCCCAGGGCACCGATCTTGAGGGCGTCGCGGCGGCTGAGCGTCAGGTCGTCCATGGTGCTGGTCCGTTCCGGGTGCGTTCCGTGCACGCCCAGCCTGGTGCCGCGAGCGGGTCCCGGGCAGCCGCACCCGAGGGGTCCCGGGACCCCCCTGCCGCGGGGGTGGTCAGTGCAGCGTCTTGAGCCCGACGACACAGCCGACGATGCCGGCCACCAGCAGCAGCCGGACGGCGCTGACCGGCTCGTCGCCGGTCACCATGCCGATCAGCACGGTCAGGGCGGCGCCGATGCCGACCCAGACGGCGTAGGCGGTGCCGGTCGGCAGCTCGCGCAGCGCGTACGCGAGGCCGGCCATGCTGAGCACCAGCGCGACGGCGAACACGACCGACGGCCACAACCGGGAGAACCCCTCGGAGCGGCCGAGCGCGGTGGCCCACACCGACTCGAGGACACCGGACAGGACGAGCACGAGCCAGGACACGACGGCCTCCGCGAGGTCGCCGTCTTGTCGCTGTCCGGGTACGGCGCCGCTCGTCCGGGGGTCGGGTGGGACCCGTCCCCATGCTCGCACGCGGGTCCGCGGTCAGCGGGAGAAGTGCGTCACCGGCCGCTCCTGCGCGACGCCGTCCAGCACGACGTCGACCGCCTCGTCGAGGAACGCGACCAGACCGGCGATCGGCAGCACGGCCGCGGTCGGGAAGTCGTAGCTCCAGGCGACGTCGGCCGGCCCGCCGGCGACCGACCAGTAGCCGCTGGTCCGCCCCTTGTACGGGCAGCCGGTGCGGGTGCCGCTGGGCACGAGGTGCTCGAAGCGGACGTCGGTGCGGGGGAGGTAGTACCGGGTGGGCAGGCCGGTCTCGAACAGCAGCACGGGGGACGACGACTCGGCCAGGACCCGCCCGTCGAGCTCGACCCGCACCGACCGCTGGGACCGCAGGGCGTCGACGCGCGAGTACGGGTTCCGCGGGTGGACGAACACCTCCTCGTCCTCCTCGAACCAGGCGTCCAGCGCCGACCACTCGAACCGCAGGTGCCCGGCGAGCGGCCCCTCGGCGTAGCACCAGCCGGCGCCGGGCCGCTGCGCGTCACCGGCGCGCAGGCCGTACCGGCGGGCACGCCCGAGCGGCCGGTCCTCGTCCTCGCCCTCGTCGACCAGGACGTCGGGGTCGACGTCGGCGACCGGGACGTGGAACTGCGGGTACGGCGGCCACTTCCAGCCGTACCGGGCCCGGGTGGTGTCCAGGACGACCCGGCCGGCCAGCTCGGCGCGCACCCGCCGCGGGACCGGCTCGACGTGCCCGACGGGGACGATCGGCTGCGGGTAGGACGTCACGGGGAGATCCTGCTCGCCCGTCGCCGGACGCGTCAGGAGTTCGGGCAGTTCTCGTCGATCCAGGTGCTGACCCGCTCGAACGCCGGGCCCACGGTCGTCTCGGCCTGCGAGACGATCTCCAGGGCCTGCGTCTCGGCGTCCGGCGCGGCCGGGTCGATCGCCGCGACGTCGTCCCGGATCTGGGCGAAGCCCTCCCGCGACGCCTGCCAGTCGTCGGCGATCTCGTCCGGGGGCTCGAGGGCGTCGAAGGCGTCGACCGTCTGGTCGAGCGCGGCGACGAGGGCCTCGACCCCCATGCCCTCGGCGTCTGTCAGTGCCTCGCCGGCCTCGCCGAAGAGCTCCTCGCCCTGGGTGCAGAACTCCTCGAACTCGCCGCCGCCCCCGCCGGACGAGGAGCCGGAGCCCGAGGAGCTCGACGACGAGCCCGAGCTCGACGAGGAGGCAGTCGAGGCCGGGCTCGCGGTGCCGCCGACCTCGTCGCTGCACCCGCTCAGCAGCAGGCCGGCGGCGAGGACGGCGGGGACGAGGACCCGGGATCGGCTCAGCACGGACCCACGCTATCCAGGGCGGGGGACCGACGCGCGCCGGTCACCCGCGGGCGTCGTCGTACCGGTCGAGCAGGACGGCGGCCAGGCGCGGGTCGGGCAGCAGTGGTGCGGTCACGGCGTCCGCGCCGGCGCCGGCGAGCTTGCCGGCGAAGTGGCCCGGCGCGAGGAGGTAGGCGGCCACGACGACGCGCTCGGCGCCGGCCCGCCGCGCGGCGGCGACCGCCTCGGCGACCGGCGGTCGGGCGGCGGACCCGTAACCGGTCGTCACCGGGCCGGCCCAGGACCGCTGGAGCAGGTCGGCGGTGTCCTCGACGTCGGCGACCGCCCGCGGGTCGCTGGAGCCGGCAGCGGCGAGCACGACCGCGGTCAGCGGGTCGCGCGGGTCGGTGCCGGCGGCGAGCAGGCGGTCGGTGAGCACCTCGACCAGCCGCGGGTCCGGGCCCAGCGGCCTCGCGGCCACCACCCCGGCGCGGCCCTCGACGGCGGCGGCGATGTCGACGTGCACGTGGTAGCCGCCGGACAGCAGCAGCGGGACGACGACCGCCGCCCGGCCCTCGGCCGCCAGCCCGGCCACGACGTCGGCCACGGTGGGCGGCTGGACGTCGACGAACGCGGCGGTGGTGTCCAAGCCCGGGCGCAGGTCGCGGGCGGCCAGCGCGAGCTCGGCGACCAGGCGCCGGCCGGCCGGGTCGCGGGTGCCGTGCGCGCAGGCGACCAGCACGGGGGCGCCGCCGGCGGCCGCGGCGGAGCTCACAGGCCGGTGAGCATGCCGCCGTCGACCGGCAGCATCACGCCGGTCAGGTAGGAGGCGGCGGGGGAGAGGAGGAAGGCGGCGACCCGGCCGAACTCGGCGGGGTCCCCGTAGCGGCGCAGCGGGATGCCGGCCTCGGAGGCCCGCCGCGCGGCCTCCGGATCGGGGCTGCGGCCGTCGATCTGCACGATCCGGTCGGTGGCGATCCGGCCGGGCAGCAGCCCGAAGACCCGGATGCCGCGGGGGCCGAGCTCGGTGGCCAGCGACTTCGCCGTCATCGCCAGGCCGGGGCGCAGGCCGTTGGAGATGGCCAGGTGCGCGATCGGCTCGCGCACCGACGTGGAGAGCACCAGCCCGATCGCGGCACCCTCGCCGAGGGCCGGCACCAGCGCGCGGACCAGCCGCAGGGTGCCCAGCAGGACCGAGTCGATCGCCGCCCGCCAGTCCTCCTCGGCGGTGTCGAGCACGGTGCCCGGCGCCGGACCGCCGACGCTGATCAGCGCGCCGTCCAGCCGGCCGAGGCGCTCGCGGCCCTCGGCGACCAGCCGCCCGGCCGCCTCGGGGTCGGCCAGGTCGGCCGGCGTCCCGAACGCGCCGGGCGCGCCGCCGAGCTCCTCGGCGGCGCGGGCCACCGAGTCCGGTGTCCGGGAGCTGACCAGCACCCGGGCGCCGTCGTCGACGAGGGCCCGGGCGGCCGCGAACCCCAGTCCCCGGCTCGCGCCGGTGAGCAGGTAGCCGCGGCCGCCCAGGCCCAGGTCCATGCGGGTCAGCCCTGCCGCAGCGAGCGCAGGACGTACTGCATGATCCCGCCGTTGCGGTAGTAGTTCGCCTCGCCGGGGGTGTCGATCCGGACGCGGGCGTCGAACTCCACGGCGGCACCGTCGGACGGCTGGGCCGTGACCTTCACCGTGCGCGGGGTCTCGCCGTCGTTCAGCGCGGTGATGCCGGTGATCGTGAACTCCTCGTCACCGGTCAGGCCCAGCGACTCCCGGTCCTGGCCCTCGGGGAACTGCAGCGGCAGCACGCCCATGCCGATGAGGTTGGAGCGGTGGATCCGCTCGTAGCTCTCGGCGATGACCGCCTTGACGCCCAGCAGCGCGGTGCCCTTGGCCGCCCAGTCGCGCGACGAGCCCGAGCCGTACTCCTTGCCGGCCAGGACGACCAGCGGGATGCCCGCCTCCTGGTAGGCGACGGAGGCGTCGTAGATCGTGGTCGTCTCGCCGGTGAGGTGGTTCTTGGTGACCCCGCCCTCGGTGCCGGGCACCAGCTGGTTGCGCAGCCGGATGTTGGCGAAGGTGCCGCGGATCATGACCTCGTGGTTCCCGCGGCGGGAGCCGTAGGAGTTGAAGTCGCGCCGCTCGACGCCGTGCTCGGACAGGTACTTCCCGGCCGGGCTGTCGGCCTTGATGGAGCCGGCCGGCGAGATGTGGTCGGTGGTCACCGAGTCGCCCAGCACGGCCAGCGTGCGGGCGCCGGTGATGTCGGCGACCGGGGCCGGCTCGGCCGGCATGCCCTCGAAGTACGGGGGCTTGCGGACGTAGGTGCTCTCGGCGTCCCAGGAGAACGTGTCACCGGTCGGCGTCGGCAGGTTCTGCCACTGCTCGGTGCCGGCGAAGACGTCCTCGTAGCTGCGGCCGAACTGCTCCGCGGAGACGGCCTGGTCGATGGTCCGCTGGACCTCCTGCGGCGAGGGCCAGATGTCGCGCAGGAAGACGTCCTGCCCGTCCTTGCCCTTGCCGAGCGGCTCGGTGGTGATGTCGACGTCCATCGACCCGGCCAGCGCGTACGCGATGACCAGCGGCGGCGACGCCAGGTAGTTCATCTTGACGTCGGGGTTGATCCGGCCCTCGAAGTTGCGGTTGCCCGACAGCACCGAGACGACGGCGAGGTCGGCCTCGTTCACCGCGGCCGACACCGGCTCCGGCAGCGGGCCGGAGTTGCCGATGCAGGTGGTGCAGCCGTAGCCGACCAGGTAGAAGCCGAGCTTCTCCAGGTACGGGGTGAGGCCCGACTTCTCGTAGTAGTCGGTGACGACCTTCGAGCCCGGCGCCATCGTCGTCTTCACCCAGGGCTTGCTGGTCAGGCCGGCCTCGACGGCCTTCTTGGCCAGGAGGCCCGCGCCGATCATGACCTGCGGGTTCGAGGTGTTGGTGCAGGAGGTGATGGCGGCGATGACCACGTGCCCGTTGTCCACGTAGGTCTCGGTGCCGTCCTCCATGACCACCTTGGTGGGCTTGGAGGGACGGTCGGGCACCCGGTCGGGGACGACGGTGTGCGGCTTGCCGGCCTCACCGTTGCCGGAGGCGAAGGGGCTGGCCGGGTCCGAGGCCGGGAAGCTCTCCTCCGACGCCTCGTCGACGTTGGACTCGGCCTCGGCGGCCTGGTCCTCGTCGCCGCTCACGTCGTGCGAGGCGTAGGTCGGCAGCACCTCGCGGAAGGCGGCCTTGGCGTCGGACAGCGCGACCCGGTCCTGCGGCCGCTTGGGGCCGGCGATCGAGGGGACGACGGTGGCGAGGTCGAGCTCCAGGTACTCGGAGAAGGCCGGCTCGCGCGACGGGTCGTGCCAGAGGCCCTGCTCCTTGGCGTAGGCCTCGACCAGCGCGACCTGCGCGTCGCTGCGGCCGGTGAGCCGCAGGTAGGCGATCGTCTCCTCGTCGATGGGGAACATCGCCGCGGTCGAGCCGAACTCGGGGCTCATGTTGCCGATCGTGGCGCGGTTGGCCAGCGGCACCGCGGAGACGCCCTCGCCGTAGAACTCGACGAACTTCCCGACCACGCCGTGGCGGCGCAGCATCTCGGTGATCGTGAGGACGAGGTCGGTCGCGGTCGAGCCCTCGGGCAGCTCGCCGGTCAGCTTGAAGCCCACGACGCGGGGGATGAGCATCGAGACCGGCTGGCCGAGCATCGCGGCCTCGGCCTCGATGCCGCCGACGCCCCAGCCCAGCACGCCCAGGCCGTTGACCATCGTGGTGTGCGAGTCGGTGCCGACGCAGGTGTCGGGGTAGGCGACGGTCCGGTCGCCCTCCTGCCGCGGGAACACCACGCGGGCCAGGTGCTCGATGTTGACCTGGTGGACGATGCCCATGCCCGGGGGGACGACCTTGAAGTCGTCGAAGGCGCCCTGGCCCCAGCGCAGGAACTGGTAGCGCTCGCCGTTGCGCTGGTACTCGATCTCGACGTTGCGCTCGAACGAGTCCGGGGTGCCGAAGACGTCGGCGATGACGGAGTGGTCGATGACCAGCTCGGCGGGGGCCAGCGGGTTGATCTTGTTCGGGTCGCCGCCGATCTCGGCCATGGCCTCGCGCATGGTGGCCAGGTCGACGATGCAGGGGACGCCGGTGAAGTCCTGCATGACCACGCGCGCCGGGGTGAACTGGATCTCCTCGCTCGGCTCGGCCGCGGGGTCCCAGTTCGCCAGCGTCCGGATGTGGTCGGCGGTGATGTCCGCGCCGTCCTCGGTGCGCAGCAGGTTCTCGAGCAGGACCTTGAGGCTGAAGGGCAGCTTCTCGGAGCCCTCCACCGCATCGAGCCGGTAGATGTCGTAATCGGTGCCGTCGACGCTCAGCGTCGCCCGCGCCCCGAAGCTGTCCTTGCTCGCCACGTCTATGCGCCTACCCCTCGCTGGTCCGTCGCGGCGGTACCGCCGCGCTCGTTGCCACCCCCGATCATCCCAGCCCGCGCGGGCGCATGCGCAGGTGAGGCGACCCTTCCCTCACCCGTGACGTCGCCCACGCCCGGGGCTCCTACGGTGGACGTCGTGACCGACGCCGCGCCGACGACCGACCCCGGAGCCGTCCCCGGCTGGCTGGCCGGCGCCTCCCGGGTCACCGTGCTCACCGGTGCCGGCATCTCCACCGAGAGCGGCATCCCCGACTACCGGGGCCCGAACGGCGTCTGGACCCGCGACCCCGACGCGGAGAAGCTCGTGACGCTGTCCTACTACGTGTCCGACCCCGACATCCGCCGGCGGGCCTGGCTGATGCGCCGCGAGCTGGGGATCGGCGACGTGCAGCCGAACGCCGGGCACCGCGCGCTGGTCGACCTCGAGCGCCAGGGCCGGCTCCGGGCGCTGGCCACGCAGAACGTCGACGGCCTGCACCAGGCGGCCGGCTCCTCGCCGGAGCTGGTGCTGGAGCTGCACGGCACGGTGCACGAGGTGGAGTGCCTCGCCTGCGGCGACCGGACGACGACGGCGGAGGCGCTGGCCCGGGTCGACGCCGGCGAGCCCGACCCGGCCTGCCTCGTCTGCGGCGGGATCCTCAAGACGGCGACGGTCAGCTTCGGGCAGGCCCTGGACGCCGCGGTCCTCGACGCGGCGGCCGCCGCCGCGACCGACTGCGACGTCTTCCTCGCCGTCGGCACGTCGCTGGGCGTGCACCCCGCGGCCGGGCTCGTCGACCTGGCGGCCGGCAGCGGGGCACGGGTCGTGATCGTCAACGCCGAGCCGACGCCCTACGACTGGGCGGCGTCGCTCGTCGTCCGCGAGCCCATCGGCGTCGCGCTGCCCCGGCTGCTGGCCGCATGAGCGACCGGGAGCGGCTGCTGGCCCGCTACCGGGCGCTGGTGCTCGAGGAGCTGCCGCGGCGGGCGCGGGAGGGGCGGTGGGTCGTCACCGCCGACCACTGCTTCGGGCGGATCGTGCTCGACACCGTCGTCGGCGGCCGCTGGCACGACGTGCTCGACCGCCGCCGCTCCCCGGCGTTCGCCCAGCTGGACGACGAGCGGCTGGCCGCGGCGGTGGCGCTGGCCGAGCGGGTCCTGGCCGAGGGCGACCCGCTGCTGCGCCGGCTGGACGCCCAGAGCCTGGCCTGGCGCGGCAAGCCGCCGAAGCGGGCGCCATGACGCTGCTCGCCCTGCACCTCGCCTTCGCCGCCGCCTACGCCGGCTTCCAGTGGACCGTCCGCGTCCTGGTCTACCCGCAGATGGCGGTGCTGCCGCCGGAGGCTTTCCCCGCCTACGAGCACCGGCACCAGCGGCGGGTCACCCGCGTCGTGGGGCCGCTGTTCCTCGGGCAGGCCGTGACCACCTTGTGGCTGCTGGTCGACCGGCCCGACGGGACGCCGCTGCTCGCCGTCCTCGCCTCGGCGGCCTGCCTGGTCGTCGTGCTGGAGCTGACCGCCCTGGGCGCGGTGCCGCAGCACCGCCGCCTGGACCGCGGCTGGGACCCGGCGGTGCACCGGCGGCTCGTGCGGGTGGACACGTGCCGGGCGCTCACGGCGACGGCGGGGGTCGCGGCCGCGCTCTGGCTCCTCCTGGCCTGATGGAGGACGCCCCCACCCCTCGCCCCGCTCAGGGCGGGCCCCGGCGAGCGGGCCGCCCTGAGCGGGGCCTGGTCGATCAGCCCACGGTGTGGCCGTGGGCGAAGAGGCCGGCCGGGTCGACCCGCCGCTTGACCGCCAGCAGCCGCTGCCGGTCGGCGTCGTCCCACAGGGCGGCGACCTGCCCGCCGGTCACGGGTCCGGCGAAGTTGAGCAGCGACCGGCCGGTCGACCAGGGCGCCAGCTCGGCCACCACGGCGTCCACCACCCCCGGGACGATCCCGGCGACGGGCGGGGACATCGGCCCGAGCACCCAGCAGGAGAAGGCGGCGTCCCGGCCGGCCACCGCGTCGGGCACGGCCGCCGGCCGGCCCGCCGCGCCGCCCAGGTGCCGCAGCTCGACCATCACCAGCGGCACCTCGACGTCAGGGCCGGCGGCGGCGAGCAGCGCCTCGACGGTGTCGGCGGTGAGCTCGCGCAGCAGCGTGCCGCGGTCGTACGTCGGCATGGGGTCGGTCGGGTCCATGTGGATCGCGTCGACCGCGGCGAAGGGCATCTCGCCGACGCCGTCGAGCAGCGCCGGCGCCACCGCGCGCATCGGCGCCACCAGCGCGGCACCCTCCTCCGCGCTGCCCAGGTGGGCCACCCGCAGGTGCACCACCGTCCGGCCGCGCAGCGGCTCGGGCAGGCGGGGGTCCGGGGGCATCCGCAGGACGGCGACGGAGGTCGTCGTCTCCTCGGGCAGGGTGGGCGCCCAGGCGCGGTAGGCGTGCAGCAGGTCCCGCGCGGCCGAGCCGGGGAAGAAGACGCCGCCGCCGTACAGCCGGGCGACGGGCACGAGGCCGACCTCGAGCGCGGTGACGATCCCGAAGCTGCCCTTGCCGCCGCGCAGCGCCCAGAACAGCTCCGGGTCGCTCGCGGCGTCGACGGTCCGCACCTCGCCGTCGCCGGTCACGATCTCGGCGCTGCGGACGGCGTCGGCGGCGAAGCCGTACCTGCGGGCGAGCGGCCCGAGGCCGCCGCCCAGGGTGTAGCCGACGGCGCCCACGTGCGACGACGACCCGGACAGCGGCGCGAGGCCGTGCGGGGCGGCGGCGTCGATGACCTGCCGCCAGCGGACGCCGGCGCCGATGCGGGCGGTGCGCGCGGCGGGGTCGACGGTCACCTCGGCCATCCGGGAGGTGGTGACGAGGACGGCGCCGGCCAGGGCGGAGGTCAGGCCGTGACCGGTCGCCTGCACCGCGACGGTCAGCCCCTGGGCGGCCGCCCAGCGGACGGCGGCGGCGACGTCGCCGGCGCAGGTGGCGCCGACGACCACGACGGGCGCGGGGGTGTGGGTCGTGGTGAAGGGGGCGACCTCGGCGGCGAAGCCGGCGTCGCCGGTGAGCAGGACGGGGCCGGCGACGGCGAGCTCCAGCTCGGCGAGGGGCAGCAGGTGGGTGGGGTCGGTGGCGGTCATGGCGGGACTCCTGGTCGGGGTAGGGGAGGGGGTGGGTTCAGCGCCCGGCGGTGACCTCGAGCTCGACGGCCATGCCGGGGACGGCCAGCCGGGAGACGCCGAGGAGGGTCATGGGGGGCGTGGCGGCGCCGAGCCGCTCGCCGAGGACGTCCCAGGCGGCGAGGACGGCGTCCAGGTCGACGGCGTAGACGGTCAGCCGCAGCACGTCGGTCCAGTCCATGCCGCCGGCCGCCAGCAGCGCCTCGACGTTCGCCACGGCGAGCGCGAGCTGCGCGGCCGCGTCCCCCTCGTGCAGCAGGGCGCCGGACTCGTCGACCGGGCCCTGGCCGGCCAGGGTCAGCACGCGGGCCGGGACCGGACGGAGCTGGGCCTGGTCGAAGCCGAAGGCGGCGTTCCAGGTGGTGGGGTTGATCCGCTCCAGCTGAGCGGGGGTCGCTGTCATGGCGACGAACCTGGCGCGGCGCCGTCCGCCGGCCCATCCCAGCGGCCTGGGGACCGCGCCCCCCAGGTTCCTGGGGGTACCGGCCGGCCCCGGCCGGGGCCACACTGACCGGCCGTGACGACGATGCTGGCCGAGCGGGTCCGCGCGCAGGTCGACGGGCTGGCCGCCGGCGGCCTCGACGCCCCCACCTTCGCCGCGGCGGCCTTCGAGGTGCTCCGCCGCGCGGTGCCGTTCGCGGCCGGTTGCCTCGCGATCGCCGACCCGGCGACCGGCCTGGTCACCAGCACGGCGAAGGCCGGCGGGCTGACCGACGAGACCGACGACCAGTGGGCCCGCTTCGAGTACGAGGTGGACGACCCCTCCACCTTCATCCGCGTGGGCGGCATGCCCGGCGGGGTGCGCGCGATCTCGGTGGCCGACGGCCCGGCCGACCACTCGCCACGGCTGCACGAGTTCCTCGGGCCCGTCTGGCACCTCACCGAGGAGGTCCGGCTGGCGCTGCGGGTCGACGGCAGCACCTGGGGGTTCCTCGCGCTGCTGCGCGACGGCCGGGGCGGCTTCACCGCGGCCGACGAGGCCTTCCTGAGCGGCGTCGCGCCGTCGCTGGCCGCCGGTCTGCGGGCCGGGCTGCTCGTCGGCGCCACCGGCCGCCCGACCGAGGTGGACGGCCCGGCGGTGGTGGTGGTCGACGCGGCCGGCGAGGTGGTGTCGGCCAGCGTGGGCGCCGAGGCGCGGGTGGCCGATCTGGGCGGCGGGCCGGTCGGCCGGTCACCGCTGCCGATGCCGCTGCTGACCCTGGTCGGCGCCGCCCGCCGGGTCACCGCCGACGGCCGGCCGGCGGTGCCGCGGCTGCGGCTGCGCACGCTGTCGGGGCACTGGGTGGTCGCGCACGCCTCGCCGCTGCTGGCCCGGGACGGCGCCGGCACGGACGTCGTCCTCACCATCGAGGAGGCCCGGCCGCCGGAGATCGTGCCGCTGGTCGTGTCCGCGTTCGGGCTGACCCCGCGGGAGCGGGACGTCGTCGCGCTGGTGCTGCAGGGCGTGGACACCACGGCCATCGGCCGGGCGCTGCACCTGTCGGCCTACACGGTGCAGGACCACCTCAAGTCGATCTTCACCAAGGCGGGGGTGCGCAGCCGCCGCGAGCTGACCGCCCGCGTCTTCTACGACCAGTACGCGCCGCGGCTCGCCGCGGGCGCGGACGTCGGCCCGGGTGGCTGGTTCGCGGGGGCTGCCGGGGAGGCGGCCGGGCACTAACGTCCCGCCCATGCGCGTGCCACTGACGACCCGCGACTTCCTCGACCGCGCCGAGCTGGTCTACGGCGACCGCGTCGGGATCGTGGACGAGCCGGACCAGCCCGCTCCCTCGCTCGGTGAGCTGACCTGGCGGGAGGTGGCCCGCCGCGGCCGGGCGCTGCAGGCCGGGCTCGACGCGCTCGGGGTGGGCGCGGGGGAACGGGTCGCGGTCGTCAGCCACAACGCCGCTCGGCTGCTGGAGGTCCTGCTCGCCGTCCCCTCCTCGGGCCGGGTGGCGGTGCCGGTCAACTTCCGGCTCGGCGAGGAGGAGGTCCGGTACATCGTCGGGCACTGCGGCGCGCGGGTGCTGCTGGTCGACCCGGAGCTGCGCGAGTCGCTCAAGGGCGTCTCCGCCGAGCACTGCCTGGGCACCGGGGACGAGTACGAGCAGCTGCTGCGGTTCGACACCGAGCCGGTCCCGTGGGCCGAGCCCGACGAGGACGCCACCGCCACGATCAACTACACCAGCGGGACGACGGCGCGGCCGAAGGGCGTGCAGATGACCCACCGCAACGAGTGGGTCAACGCCGTCACGTTCGGCATGCACATGCAGGTCAGCGACCGTGACGTCTACCTGCACACGCTGCCGATGTTCCACTGCAACGGCTGGGGCCTGCCGTACTCGATGGCCGGGGTCGGCGCGAAGCAGGTCGTGCTGCGCAAGGTGGACGGCGCGGAGATCCTGCGCCGCGTCGAGCAGCACGGCGTCACCGTGATGGCCGGGGCGCCGGCGGTGTGGAACGCCGTGCTGGACGCCGCGGCCGAGTGGGACGGCGAGGTCCCCGGCCGCGACCGGGTGCGGGTGGTCGTGGCCGGCGCGCCGCCGCCGTCGCGGACCATCGCGCGCATCGAGGCGGAGCTCGGGTGGGAGTTCAACCAGATCTACGGCCTCACCGAGACCGCGCCGCTGCTGACCATCAACCGGCCGCGCGCGGAGTACGACGACCTCGAGCCGGAGGAGCGGGCGAAGCGGCTCTCCCGGGCGGGGGTGCCGGCGCTCGGGACGCGGCTGTCGATCAGCGAGTCGGGCGAGGTCCTGGCGCAGGGCAACACGGTGCTGGCCGGCTACTGGGAGAACCCGGACGCCTCGGCCGAGGCCCTCGAGGGCGGCTGGTTCCACACCGGCGACGGCGGCTCGCTCGACGAGGGCGGCTACCTCACGATCTCCGACCGCAAGAAGGACGTGATCATCACCGGCGGGGAGAACGTCTCCTCGATCGAGGTCGAGGACGTCGTCTTCAGCCACCCCGCCGTCGCCGAGGTCGCCGTCATCGGGATCCCCGACGAGAAGTGGGGCGAGATGGTCACCGCGCTGGTCGTCCTGGCCGAGGGGGAGCAGGCCGACGAGGCCGCGATCATCGCCCACTGCCGCGGCAGGCTGGCCGGCTACAAGGTGCCCAAGCGGGTCGAGTTCCGCGACGAGCTCGCCCGGACCGCCACCGGGAAGATCCAGAAGTTCAAGCTCCGGGAGAGCTTCTGGGCCGGCTCCGAGCGCCAGGTCAACTAGGCGCGTGACGGCGACCGGCGAGGAGGCGGGCGGCGACGGCGAGCGGTGGGCACCCGGGAGGGTGTTCGGGCTCGCCGTCCCCGCCGACGCAGCGGCGCTGCTCTCCGGCGGGCCCGGCTGGCTCACCGAGGCGTTCCGCGCGGCCGGCTCCCTGTCCGCGGACGAGCGCGTCGGCCGCATCGTCGGGTGGGAGGAGTTCCGGGGCGGCGGCACCGGGAAGAAGCTGCTGCTGACGGTGGCCTACGAGACGTCGCGGCCGGACCTGCCCGAGGAGCTGTTCGTCAAGTTCTCCCGCAACTTCGACGACGAGCTGTGGGACAGCGGCCGGGTCCAGATGGCGTCGGAGGTGGACGTCGCGCTGCTGTCCCGGTCCCCGGGCTTCCCCGTGCCGGTGCCCACGGTGGTGTTCGCCGACGTCGACCCGGAGACCCACACCGGGCTGATCGTCACCGAGCGCATCCCCTTCGGGCGCGGCGGCGTCGAGCCGCACCACCCGAAGTGCCTGGACCACCTCGTGCCGGACCAGGTGGGGCACTACGAGGCCATCCTCCGGGGGCTCGCGAGGCTGTCGGGCGCCCACCGGGCGGGCCGGCTGCCGGCGGACGTCGACGAGCGGTTCCCGTACTCCCGCGAGCCGGCCGCGGCCGGCC
Source organism: Blastococcus sp. SYSU D00813 (assembly GCF_054050735.1). NCBI lineage: Bacteria > Bacillati > Actinomycetota > Actinomycetes > Geodermatophilales > Geodermatophilaceae > Blastococcus > Blastococcus sp. SYSU D00813. The sequence goes on along the minus strand of NZ_JBJGZX010000002.1, from coordinate 4,061 downwards.
TGGCGCCCCGGGTGCCGGAGGCCAAGGTGGTGCAGTGGGCCATCCGGGTGTTCGCGTTCGTCGAGCGCCACCCGCAGCTGTTCCCCGAGCACGTGCGGGGCGCCGCGCTCCGAGACCGGCTCCTGGCCGACATCCCCGACGTGCTGGCCGCCGAGGACCGGATCCGGGCCGTCCTGCACGGCAACCCGGACTTCATCGCCTTCGCGCACTGGAACGCCAACATCGACAACTGCTGGTTCGAGCGGGGACCCGACGGGGAGCTGGTGTGCGGCTTCCTGGACTGGGCCAACGCCGGGCAGCTCAGCGTCGCGCAGGCGATCACCGGCGCGATCAGCGGGGCGGAGCCGTCCGTCTGGGGCGAGCACCTCGACCCGCTGCTGAGCGTGTTCGTCGAGGAGTACGCGGCGAGCGGCGGGCCGCTGCTGGACCTCGACGAGCTGCGGCTGCACATCCTGCTGATGGCGGCCTCCGGCCTGACGCACTCCCTGGGGGCGCCCGTCGCCCTCGCGCGCGAGGTCCCGGACCTCGACGCGCTGGAGAGCTCCCGGGACCCGCGGCTCACCGCGCACGAGAACGCCCGGATCCAGCTGCACATGACCACGCGGCTGCTCGACCTCTGGCAGACCCGGCAGCTGGGCGACCTGGTCCGCTCGCTCTAGCCGACGCCGCTCAGATCCCCCGTGCCGCGTGCTCGAGCAGCGCCTGCGCGACCCGGTCGACGTCGTCGGTGTCGGTGGCCCAGTCGGACACGGAGATGCGCATGAGGCGTTCGCCGCGGTAGGTGGTCCCGCTGAAGAAGGCGAGGCCCTGGGCCCGGATGCCGGCCATCACGGCGTCGGCCAGCCGGCCGTGGTCGCCGTCGGGGGACAGCCAGCGGACCAGCACCTGGTTCGACACGACCTCGTTGACGATCTGCGCGCGGCCGCTCGCCGCCAGGACCCGGGCGAACCGCTGGGCGTGGCCGACGGTGCGGTCGACGAGCGCGGCGACCCCCGAGCGCCCGAGGGACCGGAGGGTGGCGTAGACGCCGACCCCGCGGGCGCGGCGGGAGAACTCGGGGTTCCAGTCCATCGGGTCGCGGGCACCGGTGCCCTGCTCGAGGTAGCTGGCCTGCACGCTCATCGCGGCCATGTGCGCGGCGGCGTTGCGGCAGATCGCCACCCCGCAGTCGTACGCGACGTTGAGCAGCTTGTGGCCGTCGGTGGACCAGGAGTCCAACCGGTCGAGACCTCGCACGTGCCGGGACATGCTGGGCGCCGCGGCCGCGAGCAGCATCACCGCGCCGTCGACGTGGACCCACGTCGGGTTGCCCCGCGCCCGGTGCCCGGCGGCCAGCTCGGCGACCGCGGCGAAGTCGTCGAACGCGCCGGTGTTCACGTTGCCGCACTCCACGGCGACGATCGTGGGACCCGACACCGCCTGCAGCGTGCGTTCGAGCGCCTCGGGCACGACCCTGTCCTGCTCGTCGCAGGGCACCAGCACGGCCGACCGCTCACCGAGCCCGAGGAAGCGCAGGGCGCGCAACACGGTGGAGTGCACGCCCTCCTTGAGGACGACAGTGACCCCGGGCGAGCCGATCAGACCGTCGGCCTCGACGTCCCACCCGGCCTGGCGGAGCACCTCGTCGCGGGCGGCCGCCAGGCAGGTGAAGTTTGCCATCTGCCCGCCGGTGACGAAGCCGACCGAGCTCTCCGCCGGCAGGTGCAGCAGGTCGACGAGCCACTGTGCCGCCAGCTCCTCCGCGACCGCGACGCCCGGCGTGGGAGGGAAGAGCCCGGCGTTCTGGTCCCAGGTCGAGACGAGGAGCTCCGCACCCCACGACGCCGGGTGCAGACCTCCGATCACGAAACCGAAGAACCGGCCGCTGGCGTGGGCGGTGACCAGGGGCGTGAGGTCGCGTGCGAGCTCCGAGACGACCTGCACCGGGTCGACGCCGTCGTCCGTGAGCGGGTGGTCGAGCGCCGCCCGGACCTCCGGATGGCCGGTGTCGGGGTGGACCCGCCGGGTCGGGAGCGACTGCAGGTACTCCAGCGCCGCCGGGGCGACCACGCCCAGGACGCTTTCCCAGTCCGAGCGGTACATGTGGCCCCCTCGTCGTCGGCGAGGGCCATGCTGACACGGCGACGCGCTCGCGGAGAGCGCCTTTCCTGCGGAGGTCCATCGGCTGCGGTGGCCGGAGGGGGCCGGCTCAGGCGCAGACCGGCGGAGGTGTGCCGTCGTCCGGGACGAAGTCGATGACCTTCCCGCCCTCGTCGGTGTAGGTCATCCGGTCGTCGGTGATGACGACGGTGCCCTGCCCGACCCAGTCCTCCGGCGGGTTCGTCGCATCGACCCCCATGCCGTCGACCATCTGCGGAACCGCCTCCCAGAGGCGCCCGTCGACGGTGACCGGCTCGACGCCGCAGTGCCACAGGGAGACCTGCACCGTGTTCGGCTCGTCGGAACCACCGCAGGCGGCCAGGACCCCGGCAGTCAGGAGCACGAGCCAGCGCACACTCGCAGGACGTGCTGGGACACCAGCCGGTTCCCGGGGGCCGGAACGGGCAGTCGTCCCAAGTCAGACGGCCGGCACGGGACCGGTGGTGGGTCGCGCCTCGCCTGACCGGGGGCACCGGACCGTACGGCGGGGTTCGTCCCATGGGCCGCCTCCAGGGCCACGTCTGTGGCCGTTCGGACGGCGTGTCCGAGAGTGCTGGCAAGGGCCTCCTGAGATCTGTGGACAGGTCTCTGACCTGGGGATTCGTCCTGCGCGGCCCTCCTCGAGCCGCTAGGATCGAACACACATTCGAAGCGGTCGGGAGGGGTCGTGGGCGAGCTGCAGTCGGCGCTGGACACCCTGGCCGGCCTGGACCTGGACGACCTGCCCGACGGGGAGCTGCTCGACCACGCCCGGGAGCTGTCAGCGGCAGCCCACCGGCTGGAGGCCGAGCTGACCCGGGTGGTGCGCCGGGTGGACGTGCGCGGCGCGGTCGAGCACGACGGCGCCCGGACCGCCCAGTCGTGGCTGCGCGGGGTGCTGCGGCTGTCCGGGTCGCGGGCCTCGCGGCTGGTCGGCCACGGGCGGGTGCTGGACCTGCTGCCGGAGGTGGCCGCGGCGTTCGCCGCCGGGGAGCTCGGCGGCGACCAGGTGGAGGTGATCGCCCAGATCGCCACCCCGGCCCACCGCGACCTGGCCGAGGCGCAGGGCATCGACCTGGCCGAAGTCGAGGCCGCGCTGGTGGTGGTGGCCACCCACGGCACGCACGCCGATCTGCAGTCCGCGGTCGGGAACTACCTGGCCAAGCTCGATCCCGACGGACCCGAACCGGACCCGACGGTGGAGCGGTCGGTGTGGCTGGTGCCGCAGCCCGACGGCGGCTGGACCCTCGGCGGCACCCTGGACGCCGTCGGCGGGCAGAAGGTCGCCACCGCCCTGGAATCGATCCAGGCCGCGTACCGCTGCGCCGGGGACACCCGTTCCCGCGCCCAGCGCACCGGCGACGCCCTCGTCCAGCTCGCCGACAACGCGCTGGCCTGCGGTGAGCTGCCGGTGCTGCGCACCGTCAAGCCCCACGTCATCGTCACCCTGCCGCTGAGCGACCTGCTCGACCCCGGCACCGGGCCGGCCGCCGCCGGCACCGGCCTGGGCGCCACCCTCTCCGCCGCCGCCGCCCGCTGGATCGCCTGCGACGCCGGCGTCACCCGCATCGTGCTCGACCCCGACGGCCTCCCCCTTGATGTGGGCCGCACCCAACGCACCGTCCCCGCGCACATCCGCAGAGCCGTGGAACTGCGCGACCGGCACTGCGTGTTCGCCGGCTGCGAGGCCCCGGCCTGGTACTGCGACGTCCACCACCGGCTGCACTGGGCCCTGGGGGGAACGACCTCCCTGGACAACTCCGCCCTGCTGTGCGAACGCCACCACACCAAGGTCCACCACGGCTTCCGCGTCGAACGCGACGACACCGCACCACCCGGCCACCGCTGGCGCACCTACCGCCCCGACGGCACCCAGATCCTCATCCACCCACCCCTGCGCGTCTGACCCCCGGCACCGTCCACCCGCCACCCCCACCCGCCAC